>CAZZJY010000024.1:0-2664 GCA_964654895.1 uncultured Nitrososphaerota archaeon | reverse complement strand
CACGCTCCTCAACGGCCCTTCTAAGTATGAGACATCCTCATCCACAGCCTCAACAGGGTAGTTGGTGAAAGCCCCTATCAACCTGTTGAGTTTTTTGCAGAGTATTAGGTACCCGATGTAGTGCTGCGGCTTAGGAGGGTTCAAAAATTTCTTGTAGGTGAAGGTCACCCTTATGAATCGAAACTCATGATCCCCCTCGTAATGTCCCGTGTTTTCAAGCACCTTCAGGTCCTTAATCCTTCTATCACTTGTCTGCCCAAATATCTCGTCGAGGTAATCTTTGAGTGAAAATTCCTCCTCCCCTTTATCGCTCTTCGTCCTCTTTAGGGAATCGAGGGGCTGCCATTGGACTGCCAAGTACAACTTCTTCGGCGATATTATAGCCATCTTCCCTGATTGGTACGTTGATTTTTCGGTTACCCGTATCCTCCAGTCTGATGGAGTGGTTACCCCTATGTCAAAGAGCTGGAACTTCATAGCGCGCCACCCTTACTACACTATTTTACTTTTTCCATTTTAATTTAACTTTTGATAATAATATAAGTAAATAATAAATTTTATTATAAAACATGCAAGTGTTAAATACACCCTGCCCTAACGAAAATTTGAGCAGAAGGAGTGAAGCATTTTGCTTGAATTATTGACATTGATTTTATTTCTAGTGATCATTGGCCTCATGATTTGGGGTCCAATCGAGCGCGCCATCATTGGGGGTGTCGGTGTCGTTTTGATGATCATTATAGGCATAATAACTCCATACGAAGCTTTCGAACTGGTAGACTGGAACATACTGGCGATTCTGGCAGGCCTATGGATAGTGAGTTCTTACCTGATAAATGCCAAGATGCCTGAAGCGCTGATCTCGGCGGTACTCAAGCGAACGAAGTCCCTTAACGTAGTTATTTTCGCGCTGATATTCAGCGCGGGGATTGTGACAATGTTTGTTGACAACGTCCTAGTGGTGCTGCTGTTCTGCCCGATAATGCTGACCATATGCAGGACGCTCAAGGTTGACCCACTCTTGCCGACCGTCATGACAGGGCTCGCGTCAAACTTCATGGGTGTTGGGCTGATGCTTGGCGACATAACACCTCAGATGCTGCACACGATAGCGGGAGCTGAGTTTATGGACTTTGTGATCTTCCACGGGAAGCCAGGCTCCTTCTTCATACTGATGTTGACCTTTTTAATAGTCCTGACCATATACTCCAAGAGATTCCTCAAGTTTGATTACAAGGGCGACTTTCGCTCGATGTTGACTTCCGTAGCCGAGATCTCCAGCGAGAACAGGAAACTACTCAAAGTCTCAATGTTCTTCTTCATAACGATCATTGTATTGATGGCCCTGAGGAAAGTTTTGGAAGTACCCCTGGGGGCGATAGCTTTCTCAGGGGCACTAGTCATGGCATGCGTCATCGAACTCCTCCACAAGACTGGAAAGTTGAAGGAGGCACCCACCTTCGCAGAAGTTCTTGGAGGTTTGGAGTGGAGGGCTGTCCTATACTATGCTTTCCTCTTCGTGCTTGTTGGTTGCATTGAAAAGGCAGGGTACATAAGGGCAATCGCGGAAGGTCTTCAGCCATTCCTCACAAGCGTTCAGGTCGGGGTACCGCTCCTTTACTGGGTTTCGGCTGGCGTAGCATCGATCGTGCAATTTGACGCCTACAACCTAACCATGTTCAGAACACTGGCTGATCTCGGCTTAACGACCGGCCTCAACGTTTGGCCCTACTTCTGGTCGGTCGCATGGGCTGCTACTTTGGCAAGCAATGCCACCATAGTGAGTGCCCCAGCACTGTACGTGACTTGGACACTTATAGAGAAAGAGGGACATAAGATAACGACGAAGGCTTTCCACTCCATCACAGTAAAGTTCGCAGTGATAACGCTTGTAGTAAACTTTGCGATAGCTTTCCTTTGGAACCTACTTTAACAACCCTGGCTATCCCTTTTTTTAATTGGGAGGACTCAACACAGCCCCCCTTGAGGCTGAAGTCACACTCAGGCTGTATCTGTGGAAGGCGCCTCTCTGGTATTTTGGTGCCCTCTCCTTCCAATTGGAGAGCCTCTCTTTAATTTCGCTGTCGTTGACCAGCAGCTCCAGCCTCCTCCTCTCTATGTCTATTCTTATCATGTCGCCGTCCTCTACGACTGCTATTGGACCGCCCTCCGCAGCCTCAGGGGAGATGTGCCCTACCATCATCCCGTGGGTTGCTCCGGAGAACCTGCCGTCAGTGAGGAGGGCAACATCCTCGCCGAGCCCCATCCCAACAAGAATTGAGGTCAGTGAGAGCATTTCTCTCATCCCAGGACCGCCCTTCGGACCTTCGTACCTCACCACAACCGCCTGTCCTGGCTTTATTTTTCCCTCGGACGCTGCAGCGATGCCGTCCTCCTCACAGTCGAAAACCAGAGCTTCCCCTTCAAAGTAAGTCCTCTTCAGCCCTGCAGTTTTTATCACTGCCCCCTCAGGGGCTAAGTTGCCAAAAAGCACAGCAAGAGCTCCAGTTGGGCTGATGGGGTTCTCAAAGGTTCTGATGGTGTTGCCTATTACCTCTGCCGCGATCAGATTCTCCCCCAATGTCTTGCCCGTCACGGTCATAATGTCTTGTTTTATGAGCCCCTTCTCGGAGAGCCTCTTCATGACTGCCGGTATCCCCCCTG
>CAZZJY010000023.1:0-8862 GCA_964654895.1 uncultured Nitrososphaerota archaeon | reverse complement strand
TTTGGATGTTTGGGCTACTGCACATTAAACTGCCAACGGGACCCCAGTCTTCTTGCTTATTGTGACGAGCTTGTAAGCCCCAAAGAGCAGGAGGCACCACCCTACAATGAAAAGCACAGTCGCAATCGCAGCGGTGATCTGGAAGTAAGGAGCCAGTGCAGTCACTATATAACCGAGACCCATCGATGTGGAGACCCAAAGGCTCTGCATTGTAGGGACCGCAATTTCGCGGAGGTCCTTGGCCGCCCTTCCATAAACGAGGAAAAGGTATACTCCTGAGGCGACGACAATTATTATGCCGAGGAGTGAGCATAGATAGAGACCTCGATAGTGACCCGTGAATGGCGCCAGTACCAAGGTTACGATGCCCAAGATCAGCATAATGGACAAAGAGCTCACGCATTCCTTTTTGAACTTTGCAAGATCTAACGCCATATCCACCACCTAGAACCCTGTCTCCTTCTCGATCCAGACACCCACCTCGTACTTCACGCCTGCCTTGTGCATCGGGACTATGAACAGTAGGTATAACACAATGCTGAGGATCAGTGAGTTGAGGGCAGGGGCTCCAAAGCTGTACTGCGGGAGTGTGGTAAGCCAACCCACAATGCCGCTTATTATCAACGCCAACATCCCAGGAACATTTATTGTGCCGTATTTCGTGCCAGGACCAAACTTGTAGCGCTCCTCAGCATTCTTTATACCCAAGACATAACGCCTGAATATGTAGAAGTCTGCTATGAGTACACCGCCCACAGGGGGCACGAAGCAGCCCAGAAGCGTTCCGAAGTTGATGAAAGGATCAAGGCTCATACCCCAGAAGCCTGCCCATACGCCAGCGATAACTGTGCCGATTATGCCAAGAATCAATACCCAAGTCCTCCTAGTGAAGTTGGGAAAGACATTGACGAATGCCATTGACCCGCTCCACAGATTGTTGTCGTTGGTGGTCCATTGACCCAAAATTGCCAAAAGTAGGGCCCCGGCACCCAGACCGATGGCTGCAATGGCAACTATCACGTTAGGCGCCCCTGTGGCCAGGGTCATTATACCTCCGATGAATAGCAACACAGTCATGAAAACAGTCACATGTATAAACCAAGCCACGCTACCAGACCACTTCTTAACCCCATATCTCGAAACGTCTGGGGTGATTATGCAGCCAGCGGCGTAGACACCTATCACATAGGTTATCCCTGCACCTATTGGAGCAACATTTTTGCCGAGGGACCACATGGCATTGATTCCTATGCCAGTGTGATCCAGAGCCGCAAAGAAGCCTATCAGGCAGAGCACATACCAGAATGGGACTGTTAGATAACTCATGATCCCGATCCCCTTATACCCGATGTAGGCGGTGGTCATCATCAGTATACCCCCCCAGATCGACGCGACCGCTATGCTCGCGAGCCAGTTGTCAGGAAAGATGAGGCTCGTGGTCAATCCAAAGAGCCAGGTCTCAACAGCAAACCAGAGTATCCCGCACGATATTCCTGCTATTATTAGCCCCCCAATCATTGCACCGATCCTCCCAAGGGGGTAACGAAGGAGCATGTAAGCATTCGCCCTGCATACCCCTCCGGGATAAGCGGTCAGCGCCCCAATTATCCCGAGCACGATGTTCCCTAATGCTGCCACGGTCAGCATTGTGCCGGCGTCGTACATCATAGCCAAGCCAGATCCGGCGAATATGGCAGCTACTACCGCTAAAACCCCCATGTAGACCATGAAGAGGTTTAGGGTGGACCTTCTTTCCTCTGGCGGTACCTGTAAGGTCGAGTAGTCTCCATAGAAATCTTTGACCTTCTCAGTCAAGATCTATCACCTTTTTCGATTTACTATAATAGGTATTTATTTATCTTTTGGTAAGAATTACTGAAACTTTTAAAATTATAATCATTTTTTGCGTTTATTTTACGATTTAGTCTAAATGATAAACAGTCATTGTGGTGGGTCCTGATCTGAGTACCAATAGATGTAACAGCCTTTGTCACTGAAGCTCGCCTCCCAAAGCAGGAAGGGGGGTAAAGGTCTCCAGATCCTTGTGAGCAAACCATCCCTTTACGAGTGCAAGCCCCTCCAAAATCCCAACCTTAAAGTTGATGCCAAATTTACTACTGTAAAGTGTAGCCACCGTCCACTACCAAAACCTGACCAGTTATCAGGCTTGAGTCGTCAGAGGCAAGAAAGACCACGACGGATGCGACCTCTTCTGGTCTCCCCCACCTTCCTATGGGCATAGCTCGCTTGAGGACCTCAACTGCCTCTTCGCCCATGACTTGTGTGCCGGGAGTCTCGATGGGTCCAGGGGCGACCGCGTTGACACATATGCCGTATTTGGCAACCTCTAAAGCAATGCCCTTTGTGAAGCCCACGATTCCTGCCTTGCTGGCACAGTAGTGACTCAAATTCGGAAAGCCCACCACAGTGCCTGCAATTGATGAAATGTTTATGATCTTGCCGTATCTCTGCTCCTTCATGTAGGGCAGGACGGCTTTGGTGCAGTTGAAAGTTCCCTTGAGGTTAATTTCGATTACTCTGTCCCAGTCCGCCTCTTTCATGTCTTCGAAGCTCTTAAAGGGGTATACGCCTGCATTGTTGACCAGTATGTCTATCCTCCCAAAACTTTCATGTACTCTTTTGGCGGCGTTTTGAGCTTCTAGGTAGTTTGTCACATCCAGCCTGAGGGGCAGAGCCTCCTTTCCAAAAGCTTTGATCTCCTCGGCTGTATCCACTTCTTTTCCTGAAATGTCTGTCACTGCGACCCTTGCCCCCTCCCTGGCCAGAGCAAATGCTATCGCCTTTCCAATGCCCTGACCGGCGCCAGTTATAATTGCGACTCGATCCTTGACTTTCAAGTAGATCACTTTTTTATTCTATTATTATTGAAAGTTTGTCTTTTTAGTTTTATCCACTGGTTCCACATATGTTTTTAAAATAGTGAAAAAAGGGAAATGCGAAATAAAAAATGGAAAACGAAAACGAAAATTTTAGAGTTTTTCAAGGACAACCGCTACGTCCTCGAGACCCATTCGAAGAAGCTTCTCCTTTGTCGGTATGCCTGTCCTCTTGTCCCATCCCTTCAGTTCGTAGAACTCATCCAGCATCCTGTTCAGGGTCGCTTCATCGGTGTGCATGCCCTTAGACGGACCTTCAGGTATCGGCTCCTCGAGGAACCTCCTCGGCAGGGTGTCGTCCTTTCTCCTGATGCCTGTCCTCACGTTGAACGCCCTCTCCAGGTCCAGTATCCTCTCGGCGACGTCCACGAGCTCGTTGTAAGTGTAGCCGAAGCCAGTTACCGGGTTTATCATGTCTACCCACTTCTGTGTCAGAGTGAATCCCAGGAGTCGCTCCAGGAAGTGGCAGTTAACCAGAGAGTCCCCTATTGTAGTCATCTGCATGGTCCCAATGACCCAAGCAGCCTTGCCCTCCACTGCCTTCCTGTCAGAGGCGCCAGCATACTCGCCAGTTGGTCGCGGGTCATGGTGGCTCCCGCCCCTAGTGGCTGTGGCATACCCGAGCGCCATGCCCCTGAGAGCCCTAGCTGAGTGACCGGGGATCTCAAGACCCTTGACCTGTATCGCGAACCTCTCGGAATTGCCTCCAATGATCCTAGCGGCCCTAAGCGTACCCTCTGCCATTAGGTCTCCAAAGCCTATCCTTTTTGCGGTCTTCTCAATGAAGCCAACTAAAGCGTCGTCGTTCCCGAACTTGAATTCAACGCCATCAGTCATTTTCTTTGAGATCAGCTTGCGTTGGTAGCATTCCATCATGAACGATACAACGACCCCGTAAGAGACCGTGTCCATACCATACTCATCGCAGAGGTTGTCTGCCTTTATCACTGCGCCAGCGTCGCTGATGCCGCACATGGAGCCGAAGGAGTAAAGGGTCTCGTACTCAGGACCCTCGGATAATGCACCCTTCCACTTTCCGCTCTTGGCGCTGAATATCTTACTGCACGCAATCGGGCACGCAGGGCATGCTGTGTCCTTGTCCCAGTAGTTCTTCTTCAAGGTCTCTCCAGATATTCCCTCCCATCCCTCGAAGACCTCGGTCTGGTGGTTCCTCGTCCCCATGGCGCCGAACATGTTGTTTATGCTCGAGACCAACACAGGAGTCCCGTATGTTGGGAGACCTGATGCCAGCGCTGGGACCTTCTTTACCTCCTCGTTGAACCACTTCATCCACTCCTCGAACTTCTCAGGGTCTGCGACCTCATTTGTCCCGGAGCCCCTCACGGCAACGGCCTTGAGGTTCTTCGAACCCATGACCGCCCCGACACCGCCCCTCCCGGCAGCCCTGTACTCGGTGATCACGCACGCATACCTCACTCTGTTTTCGCCCGCGGGCCCTATGGCGGAGACGCAGATCTTCGGGTCCCCTATCTCCTCCTTTATCATCTCCTGGGTCTCGCTGGTGAGCCTCCCCCAGATCTTCTCGGCAGATCTGATCTCCACGTTGTCATCGTCAACGAATACGTATACTGGCTTGTCAGATCTCCCAGTTATGAGAAAGCCGTCGTAGCCTGCATACTTTATCTCAGCCCCCATGTGCCCACCGCTTATGCTGTCAAAGAAGCCGTTAGTCAGCGGCGACTTCGTAGCCATGTGGTACTTGCCAGCCGTCGGGCTGTTTATCCCCTGGAATGGTCCTGTCATCATTGATACGACATTTGTTGGGTCAAAGGCGTCGATCCTAGGGTCGACCATGTCGAATATGAACCTGGCTGAGAATCCATTCCCTCCTAGGTATTTCCTGGCAAACTCGTCAGTTATCTCTATGGTCGAGGTCTTCTTCGTTGTGAGGTTTATCCTCAATATTTTGCCTTTGTATCCGCTGTACTTCATTTTCATCACTTCCTTGCTTCAGGCAACCAGACAAGCGACAGGGCGCCCTTGGGGCATGCCTTGACGCAGCTCGGGTCGCCGTTACACAGATCGCATATTATCGGCAATTTGGTCTGGGGATGGAGCCTGATCCCTTGGAACGGGCATGCCTTAACACAGTCTCCGCAAGAGTTGCAAAGCTTCTCATCGACAACGATATTTCCGCCCTTGTAGGAGAGGGCCTTTGTTGGGCAGGCTGTTATGCAGTACCTCTTCTCGCACCTGGTACAAATGAGGCACTTGAACATTATTGGGCTCTTTCTAATTATTGTGATCCTAGATATGGCGTCGCCGTACTTTCCATAGTGAAACTTGGCACAGCTGAATTCGCAAATCTTGCAGAAGGCACATTTCTTCATGTCAAACCTGATAAGAGGTTTTTTTTCAGTTGCCAAAACAACGCTCATTTTCATCACGTTGGATTAAGTAAAATAATACTTCCATTTATCTATTTTGTAATCTTCAACACGCAGCTATTATTTGGGGACGGCACTTTTCCTAACCCGTCCTCGGTATCCATTTCAAGATCTAGGAAGCTTTTTTTACTCTGTCCACCATAATTATCTTGGTGAATTATACCATGACTAAACACTGGCAGAGTGACAAGTGGTTTGTGAGCCCTATCAACTACCAAGAAGAGATACGCAAGAACTTTTCCCCTCCCGAGAAAGTGGTATTCCACGACGTAACTTTGAGGGATGGAGAGCAGCAGGCAGGAGTGATATTCAGCAAGTACGACAAGTTAGTTGTTGGGAGGGCGCTCGATAGGGCCGGTGTTGACAGGATAGAGGTTGGCACCCCTGGCACGTCCAACGACGACAGAGAGGCGATGAGGTCCCTGGTCGCGGCGTCCTTGGATGCAGAACTCTATTCTTGGTGTAGGAACAACAAGCTTGACATCGCCGCGGCCAAGGAGTGCGGGAGCCAAGGAGTGACCATTGAGGTGCCAGCCAGCAAGTTGATGATTGAGGAGGCTTATTCCACATCCATGGAGGAGCTCTTGAGGACACTCCCGGAGAATGCGCAGTACGCAAGGTCTGAAGGGATGAAGGTCCTCCTCTTACTTGTGGATGCTACACGGTCGGATTTAGAAACATTGAGTAAGATTGTAAGGGAGACTGAGAGGTACTGTGACAGCATTGCAATCTCTGACACCTTTGGTGTTGCGATACCAAACGCAATAACCTTCCTTGTCAGTAACTTGAAGGGCAAAACGAGCAAACCGATAGAGATTCACTGTCACAACGACTTCGGTCTTGCCTCCGCGAACACACTCGCAGCGGTAGCCGCGGGAGCGTCCGCTGTCCATGTGACTGTTAACGGCATGGGTGAGAGAGCTGGTAACACGCCCCTCGGCGAGGTCGCGCTTGGGGTCAAGTTGCTGCTCGGTGTTGAGAGTAACATAAAGCTCAGCGAGCTCTACAGGCTCTCCAATATAGTAGCACAGTACTCTGGATTCCCTGTTCCGCCGAACAAGCCAGTGGTTGGGGAGAATATCTTCAAAGTCGAGTCCGCGCAGGCGGCCCAATGGCTCGCTAAAGGGAAGGAGGGGATTCTGGCCTATCCGTTCTCGAAAGACCTTGTTGGTAACCCGGAGTTCAAGGTTATCCTGAGCAAGAAGAGCGGGCCCTACAACCTGAAGCTCAAACTCCAAGAGTTGGGCATAGAAGTGCCGCAAGAGAAGTACCCAGAGATCTTGGGACTTGTTTATGAGCGTTCCGTAGGTAAGAAAGGAGCACTCACTGACGAGGAGTTTCTCGAGATACTTCAAGATCTCGGGCTGTACAAGTACAAAGTGGAGGACTTGATGAGGGCCTAATAAAAAGGGGAAAATGGCATAACTTAATGAAGGACAAAACCCCTCTTCTCTTTTTGATGTAATATGATCATTTTCAAGGGCGGAGTGGTGCCGGGTCCATATCCTGCACTTTTTCTGAAGAAACACAGGGCGCTGGTGATCACAGACCTCCACATAGGCTACGAGTCCTCCCTGAAGGACAAGGGCATACATATACCACAGAACTCTTATCCCCATATGCGCTCCGTAATCGACCACTTGCTGAAGATTACTGGCTCTAGAACCTTGATTATGCTTGGGGATGTGAAACATGAGTTTGGTAAGCCATCGGCGCAGGAGTGGGTCGAGGTTAAGGACCTTTTATCTTTCCTCCTAGATTGCGGGATTGAGGTGCATGTTGTGAGAGGTAACCACGACAACTACATCATAGCCATTCTGAATAAAATGAACATACCGCTCTACGACCCTTTCATGGTTTTAGACGATGTTTTGCTCACGCATGGTCACAAGGAGATTGAGGTTCCAGGAGGTGTTAGAGTTGTGCTAATGGGGCACGAGCACCCCGCTGTCTCGTCAAGGGACCTCTCCGGATCAAGGTACAAGTTCAAGTGCTTCTTGGTGGGGCGCTTAAATAAGCAGAGGCTGGTGGTTCTGCCATCCATGTCGCCCCTCTCGCTCGGAGTTGGAATAAACGAGACGCCTACACAGGATTTATTGTCACCCCTGCTCAGGTCGGTTGACGTGGACATGCTTACCCCGGTGGTCGTGGAGGAGCAGGTGGGGGTCTTCAGATTTCCACAGGTCGGTCTGATGCGCTCCATAATCAAGATAAAATAAAAAACGGAAAAAAATATTAAATTGTAAGGTTTGAGGGTTGTATTCTGACAGCTCATGTAATTCCTGCCGTCAGTTTTTTGTAGAGTTTTCGATCTCTTCTCCAAAGGTCGAAGCGGTCAATGTGCATAACCTTTGTCCATGTGGAGACAAAGTCCTTAACGAACTTCTCCTTGCCGTCCGAAGCAGCGTAAACCTCGCACACCGCCCTAAGCTCTTCATGGTGCCCAAATATTAAGTCAACGCGAGTCGCCTTCCACTTCAGGACGCCTGTCTTCCTGTCGTACCCTTCGTAGGCGTACTTGAAATCATCCACAGACCTCCACTCAGTGGACATATCCAGCAAATTAACAAAGAAGTCATTCGTCAGCACCCCAGGGGATGATGTGAAGACTCCGAGTTTATCGTACTTGTAGACTGCCCCCAGTACCCTCAATCCGCCGACTAGGACCACCAGCTCAGGTACTGTCAGTTTCAGGAGCTGGGCCTTGTCAACTAAAAGTTCCTCTGCCTTCACGTTTTGATTCATTGAAGGATCCTTTATGTAGTTCCTGAAGCCGCAGGCAGTGGGCTCCATGGCAGCGTATAATTCCACGTCTATGTGATCTTGGAGCGCATCCACTCTACCTGGGATGAATGCAACATTTACGCCGAAACCAGCCTTCCTTGCGGCTTCCTCAACGGCTGCACAGCCGCCAAGAACTATCAAGTCGGCCAGAGAGACCTTCTTCCCGTCCTTATCGTGTCTTCCATCGAAGTCTGCCTTTATCTTCTCATAGACCGAGACGATCTTCGCGAGATCCTCTGGGTGGTTCACATCCCAGTTCTTCATAGGGGCGAGCCTTATCCTTGCTCCGTTAGCACCGCCCTTCCTGTCGGAGTCTCTGTAGGTTGCGGCGGACGACCAAGCGGTGTAAACCAGTTGGGAAATGCTCAGACCAGAATTCAATATAACCTTTTTAAGTTCTTCTGTGTCCTCCTCGCCTATCAATTCATAGTCGCGCTCCGGGAGGGGGTCTTGCCATATGAATGACTCCTTCGGGACTTCTGGACCGAGGTAACATTCCTTTGGACCCATGTCACGATGAATCAGCTTGAACCAGGCTCTGGCAAAGGCGGCTTCAAACTCCGATGGTTTCTCCAAGAACCTTTGAGCGATTTTCGAATATATTGGATCGAACCTCAGTGCGAGGTCTGTGGTCAACATCATGGGAGGGTGTTCCTTTGTGGGATCGTGAGCGTCTGGGATGATTGCTGGTGCGCCCTTTGCGACCCATTGGTGCTTCCCAGCCGGGCTCTTGGTAAGCTCCCACTCATATGTGAATAGTAGCTTTAGGTATT
>CAZZJY010000022.1:0-2680 GCA_964654895.1 uncultured Nitrososphaerota archaeon | reverse complement strand
AGCAGGTCCTCAAGCTTTTCAGACGTATCAATGCCCTCAGCGGCCTTCACAAAGGGATCGTATGCCCTGACCGCGGCGACTTGGCTTCGGATTAATTTTATGAACTCGATCGCAGGGGATTGCCTGATGTCGCTCACATCGCCCCTGAAGGACAGCCCAAGAACCCCAACTTTAGTTTTATCCATTTTCAGACCGACCCTATCTAAAACTTTCCTCAGGAGGTTAAAGGTGTACTTGGGCATACCTTCATTCAAAGATCTGGCACATTTTGTGATATTCATCTCAAGCCCGAGATCTTCAGCAAGGCCTGTGACAAAGTAAGGATAGACAGGGATGCAGAGACCCCCAACACCTATCCCGGGGAGGTGGAGGTGGCAGAATGGCTGGCTGTTGGCTGCAGATCTAGCTTCCATGAAGTCTATGCCGGCATAGTCGCAGAACTTCGCAAGTTCATTTGCAAGGGCTATGTTCACATCACGGTATATCCCTTCGAAGACCTTGGACGCCTCGGCCTCCCTTGCCCGCTTGAGCCTTATCACCCCTCTCTTTGCTACACATTCGTAGAGCGCAGCCACAACCTCTGTGCTCCTCGGACCCACCCCGCCAACGACCTTTGGATAGTTCTCCTCGATGTCCCTCAGGGCCCTTCCCTCGTAGATCCTCTCAGGGCTGTAGGCGAGTGCAAAATCTTTTTCTGCCTTGAGGCCGCTTTTCTCTTCAAGTACCCTTTTGACCAGAAACTCTGTGGTCAGCGGCGGGACTGTGCATTCCACTATTACAGCGTCCCCCCTCTTCAGACCCTCACCTATGCTCTCCGTTGCAGAGATGAGGCTTCTGTTGTCAATCCTTTTGTTGGTGTTTAAGGTTGTTGCTACCACTACGATCTTGACATCTGAGGCTCTAGAGGCTTCTACCCCATCGCGGGTGGCGTAGAACCTTTTCTCTTTAATGCCCATTTGGATTCCTTCATTTATCCCAGGTTCATCGTTTAATATGGTCTCGCCGCGGTTCAGGGCTTCGACGATTCCGTGGTTAATGTCCACGCCTATCACCTTGGCACCAGCCCTCAGCCAGGCAACGGTGATAGGCAGACCCACCCTACCCATGCCATATACCGCAACAGTTATCCTACCTTCCCTCAGATCCCTCTTGATGTCAAGAGGACCCTTACCGAGCACCACCACACCTCAACGCCTCCATGGCTATCTTGAGGTTTTTCAGCCCCTCCTCACCATCCACCAGCGGTCTCCTCCCGCTTCGGACGCACTCGAGGAAGTGTTCGATCTCTATTTGAAGGGGCTCGACCTTTTTAACCTCAATCCTCCTATGAGTGCCGCTAGTTGGGTCCTTTCTGTAAATGTCTATCGTCTGCCCGATGTAGTCGAGGAGGGCGACGCCGTCGCTTCCTGTGACCGTAAGGTTTCTTATCTTGTACGGCGTGAAGCGGTTTGCCTCCAATGTTGCTATTACACCGCCAAAGTCAAGGAGAATGGACGCATAGTCTTCCACATCTCTGCCGTACCTGCCGTATACTGCATGGACCTCAATAGGTTCTTTCCCAACGAGAAACCTGATCACATCTATGTCGTGCGTCATCAGGTCTGTTATTATACCAACATCCCTTATCCTCGGATCGAAAGGTCCCGCCCTCTTGGCGTAAAGCGAAAGGGGACGCCCGATCTCTCCTGAAGAGAGAAGATCTTTCAATCTGAGAACTGCGGGATTGAACCTTTCGATGTGTCCCACCATGAGGATGGCGCCATGCTTCTTCGCGGATGAGATCATGAGTTCGGCGTCTTCTTGCGTAGATGCTATTGGCTTCTCCACTAGGCAACTCACCCCTCTTTCCAAGAATTTCAGGGACACTTCTCTGTGAAGGGATGTAGGGACTGCGATGCTCACGGCGTCCGGCTTGAGAGAGAGGAGATCATCAATGCGTGTGAAAGGCTCTACGCCGTACATTCCAGCCACTTCCTTTGCCCTCTCCGAGTCGACATCCAACACCCCGACAAGCTCACAGCTCTTAAGGCTGGAATATATCCTAGCATGGTGCGATCCCATGACGCCTACGCCAACGACAGCGACCCTCAACATATCAATCACATCAAGTTCGAGAAGTATATCCTTAAATATCTACTCATTTCTCCAGCAATAATGATGAGTATGAATCCGATGATATTTTTGTCATTTCCGATATCATTCGCGGTCACCTACTGGCTCACATTGAAGTGGATAAAGATAGCGAAGAGATCAAACATTATGGGAAAGGACCTCAATAAAATTGGACACCCTTTGGTCCCGGAGATGGGAGGGATCCCGTTGATAGGAGGTATCCTGAGTGGAATGCTTTACTACGTTGCGCTCAATACGTTTATTCTGAGCCAGGAGACCTACAATATCTACGTGCTCGGAGCGCTCGCTACCGCTCTTATAATGTTCGTGATTGGGCTAATCGACGATATGCTCGGGTGGAAGATCGGGCTCTCTAAGCTGGAGAAGCCGCTTCTCACGATACCTGCAGCCGTCCCAATGATGGTTATAAATGCGGGGCACTCCACGATCGCCCTCCCCTTTCTTGGCGCTGTGGATCTCGGACTATTTTATCCTCTTTTGCTCGTCCCAATTGGTATAGTCGGAGCGAGCAATGCTTTCAACATGCTAGCGGGGTACAATGGTCTTG
>CAZZJY010000021.1:0-2960 GCA_964654895.1 uncultured Nitrososphaerota archaeon | reverse complement strand
TTGAATACGTCAGACTTAACCTGCTGCCGCAGTGAGGGCAGCTCAATATCCTGCTCATAAGTCCCCCTGAAATTATCCGACGGAGAGGTTATAAATCTGTCTGTGATCCTTAAGCATTGGTGCTCATGTTGGAAAAACAGGCCCCCACTGTGATAAAGGCCGCCGAGGATGAAGTCCTAGACATAGAGCTGGAGGAGGACTTCATAAAAGCCAATGAGAGAATGGCCGAACTGAACAGGAGAACCTTCGACCGTTACGGGGTTAGAGTTATAGACTTCATGGGGTCCATAGGCTCGGGCAAGACTTCTATAATAGAGAAGCTCGTGGAGTCTCTGAAGGATAAATACAGGATCGGGGTAATAGCGGGAGACACTTCTACGTCTATCGATGCCGAGAGGGTGGGACGGCACGGCGTCCCCTCAATACAAGTGAACACAGGAAGGGAATGCCACTTGGATGCCCCGTTGGTCAGAAAGGCCGCAAAGAAATTGCTCCGGCAAGGCGTAAACCTCATCTTGATAGAAAATGTTGGCAATCTGATCTGTCCTGCAGAATTCCCGCTGGGCGCACATGAGAGGGTCGTAGTGGTGAGCGTCACCGAGGGCGAGTACATGATAAAGAAGAAGCAAGATATCTTCAGGGTTGCCGACGTCGGTGTGATCAACAAAAAAGACATGGCTCCCTACATGGGCGTAGACGTCCAAGAGCTCGTTAGGGACGCATTGAATGCCAACCCAAATATTAAGGTTGTAGTCACAAGTACGAGAACTGGGGATGGGATAGGGGAACTCATATCAGCCTTGGGTCTCTGACCCGTGGAGGAAGAAATCAGAAGGTAAAAATTTTAAGCCTTTCACCCACTTCTTATTATGGCGGATGAAGTAACGATGGTCTCTTGAGCTTCAAGGGCTGTGAGAGTCTGATGGGCGGACTGACGCCAAAAAAAGGGCAAAAATGGCGCCCCGTAAAACGAACCTGGGAATTCTGCAGATTCGAAACCTTTAGATAAAGATATATACTGCTCCCTTGTTTTACGCAAGTTGACAAGGGAGGACCTACTTTGCTCAAGAAAGTATTAATCGCAAATAGAGGCGAAATTGCCCTTAGGGTCATAAGGGCGTGCAAAGAGCTTGGTGTAAAGACAGTGGCAGTTTACTCCGAGGCCGACACCAACGCAAAATTCGTCTATTACGCAGACGAGGCTCACCTTCTCGGTCCTGGACCTGCCTCTCAAAGCTACCTCAAAATGGAAAAAATTATTGAGATCGCTAAGAAGACTGGCGCCGAAGGCATACACCCTGGATACGGATTCTTGGCGCAGAACGCAAAATTTGTGAGGATGTGTGAGGAGGCCGGGATCGAGTTCATCGGTCCAAAGGCAAAGGCGCAGGAGCTCCTTGGCGACAAACTTGGCGCTAGGCGTACAATGAAGAAGGCAGGAATACCAATCGTTCCAGGTGCGCTGGACGCCGTGCAGGACGACAAAGACGCCCTTCAAGTTGCTGAGGAGGCGGGGTACCCGGTAATGGTCAAGCCAGCTGGAGGCGGTGGCGGAATTGGCATGCAGGTCTGCAGGAGCAAAGACGAGCTCCTCGAGGCCATCAAGAAGGCGCAGAGGCTTGCCGCATCGGCATTCTCGAGAGCTGAGGTCTACATTGAGAAGTATGTTGAGAAGCCAAGGCACATCGAGATCCAGATACTTGCCGACAAGAAGGGAGACGTTATATACCTCGGAGAGAGGGAGTGCTCAATCCAGAGGAGGCATCAGAAGCTTATTGAGGAGGCCCCATCCCCAGTCATGTATGAGGACCCTGACCTGAGGAGGAGAATGGGCGAGACCGCAGTCAAGGTGGCGAAGGTGGCAGGTTACGAAAATGCAGGAACGTGCGAATTTCTATACTCCGAGAAGGACCACGCCTTCTACTTCTTGGAAGTCAACAGCAGGCTCCAGGTGGAGCATCCAGTCACAGAACTCGTCACCGGGATAGACATAGTCAAGGAACAGCTCAAGATCGCTTCGGGCGAGCCTCTCTCCATCAAGCAAGAGGACGTCCAGATACGTGGACACGCCATGGAGTGCCGTATAAATGCCGAGGACCCGCTCAACAACTTTGTGCCTTCAATCGGTCTGATCACCAACTACATAGAGCCCGGTGGTCCCGGCGTCAGGGTAGACAGCGGTATATATGCGGGCTACACCATCCCTCCATTCTACGACTCCCTAGTTGTTAAATTGCTCACGTGGGGCAACGACCGCAACGAGTGCATCGCGAGGATGAGGCGCGCGCTGGACGAGTTTGTCATAGAGGGCATACAGACCGTGATACCCTTCCACAAGGTCGTCATGAATGATGAGGAGTTCATAAAGGGCAGGATAAACACGGAGTTCATCCAGGACAGAAACATTCTTGAGAAGGTAAAGCTCCAGTTCGAGCAGGACGAGGCTTGGAGGAAGAGCAAGGCAAACGTCCTAAGCAAGATACAGCCAAAGGCGGAAGAGGCGCAGCCGCCGCAGCAGCAGGCTGGAGCAACAGTGACGGATAAGAAAACCGTGGCGCTAGCGGCTGCTATAGCCTCTTACATCCAGAGCAAGCCCATGCGGCAGCCCGTCTCAAGTGGGTGGGTTCTGTCAGGCAGATTAAGAAGTGCTAGGTGATTCCAATGTCCAAGATCAACAAGTTCCAGCTCAACATAGGTAACGTGAAGTACGACGTCAACATAGAGGAGAAGGCTTACGGTCTCTATGATGTCAAAGTCAACGACGAGACCTTTAAGATCAGCATAGCTGATATGCTATCGCCCTCGGTACAGGCTGCAGCTGCTACAGGCGCTGCAAGTGGAGTTGCTGGGATCCCCGGAGCAACAGCCGCTGGGGGGGGCACGATAAAGGCTGCCATGCCCCGGCCGGTTCTGGGTTTGAAGGGCAAAAGGGGGGGCGCCGTTTAGGAGGGGGGCGGGAG
>CAZZJY010000020.1:0-6355 GCA_964654895.1 uncultured Nitrososphaerota archaeon | reverse complement strand
CAGCGAGGCCCCCCCTTGCGCCGGCCTCATGTTCCCCAAGGGGGTGCCGGAGCTCCCCACCCCGCGGGGGTTTGTGACTGAGAAGGATCTCAGGGAGGGAATAAAAAGTTTTGAGGGGCTCTTGAAAAGGTGCACAAGCGCAGGAATGCCATGAAATGTGGGCGATCTCTAACTGACCATTGAATTCACGAAGTATGCACTTCACCGGAATGAATCTTTCCAAAGCTAAAATGTTGGAAAACTGAATAGTTTGAAATAGTTGTTCGAACAACCTATCCATGAGGGGACAAATTGAAGGAATTAACATTCTTTTTTGAGATGCACCAGCCGAGGAGAATTAAGCGGAACTTTGGTAGGAATTTCACCTACCAAGGAGGGGTTGAAGACATTTACTTTGATGACGACCTTAACAGGGAGATACTGCACAGGGTTGCGAACCACTGCTACATTCCAGGGTTGGAGAATCTGTTGAAGTCTGTGGAGGAGGACGGTTTCAAGTGCGCTCTGGGAATCTCTGGAGTTTTTCTTGAACAATGCAGCTGGTGGGAGCCTAGGATAATTGAGCTGATCAAGGAGCTCGCCGCGTCAGGGGCATGTGAGCTTGTGGCAGAGACCTACTACCACTCACTGGCATGTATGATAAACTTTGACGAGTTTAAAGAGCAAGTGAATGCCCACAGGAAAGTTATTAAAGAGCTCTTCGACCAAGAGCCTTTAACTGCTGAGAACACCGAGTTCATCTACAACAATGATGTAGCCAAAGTCTTCGAGGAGATGGGTTTCAAGGTTGTGCTGACCGAGGGCGTGGATAGGATACTGGGGTGGAGATCACCAAATTATCTCTACAGGGCAAAGGGGTCTGAGGTCTCTGTACTTATGAGAAACTACATGCTCTCGGACGACATCGGGTTCAGGTTCACTTGCAGAGACTGGAAGGAGTGGCCTCTGACTGCTGAGAAATACGCCGATTGGCTCCGCAGGAGCCCCGGAGACCTCATATTAATAGCCATGGACTTTGAAACCTTTGGTGAGCACCACTGGCCAGACAGCGGGATCCATGAGTTCATGAGGGCGCTCCCGAAGGAGGTCAATAAGTGCGGGGATATGAGGTTCTCGACCCCCTCGGAAGCCGCTTCCAGACTTCAACCAGTAGACGAGGTTGACGTCCCAGAGACAATATCCTGGGCGGACTTGGAACGGGACTTGTCGGCCTGGCTCGGTAACGATATGCAGAGGCACTGCTTCGAAGTCGTAAAGTACCTAGAGCCTATGGCCAAAAGTATGGGCGGGAGGTTCCTAAGGGCTTGGGGGTATTTCACTACAAGTGACTACTACCATTATATGAGCACAAAAGGCGGAGGGGCGGGGGCGGTACACTCTTACTTCAGTCATTTTAACAGCCCGATAGAGGCATTCCTGAGTCTCACGTGGATTTTGGCGGACTTCAGGTACAGGTTGTACGAGGCGATGGGGGACAAGGCAACATACTACAGAATGCTATTCGGGGATCTACCGGAGACGCATGCCTTCCATTTCTACTCGGGTTTTGCGGAGCCCATCGGTGTGAGTGTGAAGAACCTGACAGAATTGCGTGAGGTTTTGGACAAGATAGAAGAAAGGTCTCTGAAGTTCCACATTGCTAGGGGAGATTTGAGCAGGTGGGTGGAAGAGGTCGTCGGGTGCAGAGCCTTGGCACAGGAGTTGTTGGTGCTGAAAAGTCTGCCTGAAGGTTTGAGGGAGAGGGTCATTGAGGCGGTCGAGGGAGCCATCAATTGGGCAAAAAAAGCTCTATTCGGGGGCGAGGAGCATGAGGCTGGAAAAGTTTAGCGAATGCGCGAGGATTTTGGACCCTAGGAAGGGGTTTGCAGAAGT
Organism: uncultured Nitrososphaerota archaeon; assembly: GCA_964654895.1. GTDB lineage: Archaea > Thermoproteota > Methanomethylicia > Methanomethylicales > Methanomethylicaceae > WYZ-LMO10. The sequence goes on along the minus strand of CAZZJY010000020.1, from coordinate 4,483 downwards.
CTCTCAGGCGATAGAAGTGAGGGTGGACCCTCTAACGGGCGGGGTTTCCAGGATAAACATGGCGAGAGAGTTTAGACCGAAGCAGGAGATAAGGGGCCCAGAGACTCCCGCCCCACCTGATTGTCCTTTCTGTCCGCAGAACATAGAAAGGGTTACCCCGAAGTTCCCTGAGGACTGCGTGAGGGAGGGGAGGATAAAGGAGGGCGGCGCAACCGTATTCCCGAACCTTTACCCTCTTGCAGACTTCCACGGTGTTTGCGTCTTTACGGGCGCTCATAAGTTAGACCTGGAGAAGTTCTCAAAAGAGGAGATCATGGAAGGGCTCAAAGCCTCTAGAGAGTTCTTCAGAATAGGGACTGAGAGGGGGGCGATATACCATTTTTTGGGGTGGAACCACTTGCCGAACGCGGGGGCGTCCATACTCCACCCACACTTTCAGCTGATAGCCTCAAGGTCGGGATTGAAGGGGGAAAGGGAGCTCTTCGAGGCTTGTGAAAGGTACTGGAAGAGGGAGGGGAGGAGCTACTGGTCGGACCTGGCGGAGGAAAGGAACTCAGAAAGGTATGTGGGAGAGGAGGGAGGCATAATGTGGGTTGCTCCGTGGGCTCCAATGGGAGCTTATGAGGTCATTGGTTTCAGCACTCAGAGAGTGAGCTCGCTTGCTGGGCTCGGCGATGAGGGAATGGAGGCGCTCTCGGAGGGAATTGTGAGGATAATCAGAGGTCTGTGGGATCTCGGGGTGAGGGCTGTAAACATGGTAGTTTACTCGTTCCCTGAAAGTGTGGAATGGTTCAGCCTCCATGCCAGGGTTATGGCGAGACCGAGCGGTGCCACAACAGACAGGGCATTCCTGGAGATCTACGGGTCGGAGGTCGGTCTGACGGCGCCTCCGGAGGCTTATGCCAAAGCACTCAAGAGCCGTTTTAGAGCATAATTGAACTGAAAAATTAAACCAGCCAAGGAGTTGGATAAATCTATTAAATTAATGGGCTTTGGTTTCCGAAGACATCCCCAAAAGAGCCTGTTGCCCTTATCTCCCCTTCGTTGAGCAGGGCGACCCGCCGCGCCAGCCTTTCAGCCTGAAACATGTTGTGCGTGGTCATAATGATGGTGGTTCTTTTTTCCCTATTCAGGCGCGAGAGAATGCCCTCAACTATATTAACGTTCTTCGGGTCAAGATTGGCTGTGGGCTCGTCCAGCAGGAGGAGTTTGGGCTCAGCCACCAGTGCTTGGGCCAACGCGACCCTTTGCGCCTCCCCACCAGAAAGAGCCAAGGCGTTCTTTCTCTCTAAGCCGCGTAGCTCCACATCCTCGAGTACCCTCGCCACCTTCCTCTCAATATCAGCCTTAGGAAGATCGCCCCTGATCTTAAGCGGATATGCCACATTGTCGAAAACGCTCATGTCAAACAGAACTGTCTGCTGGAATACCATACCTATCTTCCTTCGTAGAGTTACTCTGTCCTTTGAATAGTCCACCTCCTCCCCCTCAAAGAACACCTTGCCGGCGGTCGGTTCTTCGAGGAGGTCGAGTATTCTGAGGAGTGTGGTCTTGCCTGAGCCATTGGGACCCAAGAGCACAAAGAACTCTCCTTCATGGACGTCGAAGGTCACGTCTTTCAGAACGAGCCTCCCCGAATATTCCTTGGACAGACCACGGACCTCCACAGCTCTCACGCTTGAACTACCTCCTCGCCCCCTTGATTTGGAGAACGGTCAATGCAAGATTGATCACGAAGGCTATAGACAATAGTATGGCGCCAAGTGTCAGAGCCATATTAAAGTTTCCAAGCTCGGTCTCCACCACTATTGCGGTGGTCAGTGTGCGCGTGAACCACCTTATATTTCCCCCGCTGATCATTATGCCTCCAACCTCCGATATGGCTGCGCCGAAGGCGACTATTATGGCTGTCAGGACGCCCACGCGAGCTTCCCTCAGGACCAAAAAAGCTGCTTGATTTTTTGTGGCACCGAGCGACAGTGCCTTTTCCATTATGGATCTCTCGACGCTCCCCACCGCCGACATGGTCACGCCGATGATGATAGGGACGACCATGATCAGCTGGGTTATCACCATGGCAGTTGGAGTGTAAAGCAGACCCAACCAGCCGAGAGGACCAGACGATGTGAGGAGGAGGTAAACAACTAGCCCGACGGCGACGGGTGGAAGGCCCATGAATGTGTTTATTATGCTCTTTAGCATCACTTCGACTAGGCGCACCATCGTCTTCTTCCCTTTGAACTGCCTGAAACCTAAGTAAGTTCCGACTGGTATGCCCACCAGTGAGCCAATTAGTACAGACGTGCCAGAGACCCTGAGAGATAGGAAGGTTATGTTTATTACCTCTTGGAGAAAAACATCTTCAACCATTATTCACCACACTCCAAATTGGGCGCCGGTGGGGGGTTGTTCGCGGGCTCCCGAGGGCAGAATGCGTTGTGGCTATGGTTGATGAGCGTCATACCAGGCAACCTCCACCTCCTGGTCCGGAAATCCCAACTCGCGGGCCCTCTCATAGTTGCGGGCAATAGGCGTGAAGAGAGCATCGCCAAATTTCGTGAAGCTGCCTATTAGTTCTTGACCCTCGTCTGAGATCATCCATTTGGCTAGGGCGATTGCACCATTAATGTTTCTCTGAGGGTATTTTTCCGGATTAACCAGTATCACTGCGTAAGGGTTCAGCAAGAGCGGATCACCTTCGACGAGGGCTTTCAGGTTAGCAAGTTGACTCTTGAACGAGAGCCATGTTGCCTTGTCAGTGATTGTGTAGGCTCTCTTCTCGTTTGCCATGCGCAACACCGCACCCATGCCGGCGCCCGCTTCCACATACCACTTCTGAGCCTGGCTTGAGGGCTTTATTCCGAGACTCTCCCATATCCTCAGCTCGACTATGTGTGTCCCAGACTTGTCTGCCCTAGAGACAAATGAGGTGGCGCCCTTACTACCCGCCTCCGCGATCCTCCGGAAAGCCTCTGTTGCGTTTGTTAGCCCTCCTATGCTGGCTGGGTCTTCTGCTGGACCGATTATGACAAATTCGTTGTACATCACAGCAACCCTGTGAATGCCGTAGGTGCTGTTGATGAATTCAAGCTCTTGCTGTCTTGAATGTACTAGTACGAGGTCTACGTCGCCCCTCATGGCGGACTCTATAGCCTGACCCGTGCCCACAGAGATGATATGGACTTTAACCCCATACTTACTCTCAAATTTTGGCAACAGGTAGTCGAGAAGACCCGAGTCATAGGTGCTTGTGGTTGTTGCAAGGACTACCAATGATCTTCCTGAAACGGAGTACTGCTCATAGGCGAGGGAGCTCAGGATGGCAATTATAGATAGGAGGGCTATGGAAAGTGCTATTGAAGGCTTCCACATTGGCAGAACACCGAAACCCGTTATGTTTGGTTGTATACATCGTTATCGATATGTATTTAAAAACATAACGGTTAATAATCAATTGTATGCCCGCCCAAGAGACAAAGCCCACTGCGAGGATATGGCTCGAATACAAAGGAAAGCCCATACTGGGCTACGGCGGTGCTAGGATCCTCGAGGCAATAAAAGAGGAGAGGTCAATCTCCAAGGCTGCCAGGAAACTCGGAATGTCATACCGTTATGTGTGGAACTACTTGCTGAGGATCAGGAATGCCACCGGCGAGTCGGTGGTTAAGACCTTTAAAGGCGGGAAGAGTGGGGGAGGAGGGGCGATGCTCACCCCGCTGGGGGATTACCTGCTCAAGGAATATCGAAGGGTAGAGAATTACGTGGGCGAAGTTCTGGGGGACGAGGAGTATTGGGAGGCGGTTGGATTGAAGATTAGCGCAAGAAACAGGTTGAAGGGAGTCGTCAAAAGTGTCGAAAGAGGGGACGTTGTGACTAAGATAAGGATGGAAATAGAAGTACCAACAACAATAACAGCGCTGATATCCACAGAGGCAGCTGATGACTTAGGCATAAAGGTCAACGACCGGGTCGAGGCTGTGATCAAGTCCACAGAGGTCATGATAGCCAAGGAAAAATAGACAATGGCTTGCAATAAAATTGTCGAAAGAATGGGGAAGACGGAAGTGTGAAGTTTAAGGATTAAAGACCGAATGTGGAGATAATGGATCCCAGTAGTGGGGCCTCCTCACCAAAGGGAGATAGTACGATCTTTGGAGGCGAGTTGAAGGAGAAACGCTCAACGCAGGGCTGGAGCGGTGAGACAACAAACTCCGGGTTCTTAATCGCCACGCCGCCACCCACCGAGATAAGGCTGGGATCGTAAAGGTTGACCAGGTTGGCGATAGCTATGGCGTTGAGCCTGGTGGCCTCTCTGACCACGCAAAGCGCGAAATTGTCTCCGTTCTTTGCGTATTCAAACAATTCCCTTGCCTCAACCTTTCCGCGCAGTGATCTCTGGAGGAAGGGAGTATCACCTACGAAGCTCTGGGCAAGGAGCTTAGAGAGGCGAGGCAAGCCCACACCAGATGTGTAGGGCTTCCCG
>CAZZJY010000019.1:0-6222 GCA_964654895.1 uncultured Nitrososphaerota archaeon | reverse complement strand
CCTGAAGCCCGTCGTGGGCAGCGGGGGGAGCCTCGTCTCGCTCCTGAAGGATAAGACTGCGGCGATGGTGGCGCTCGAGCACAGGGAGTTGATGTTCCCAATTTACCAGATATACTACCTGCAAGAGATGGTAAGGAGGCCTCCTAGGGATCTGAGGGTTTTCGTCATAGGGGAGGACGTGCCTGTTGCGATTTACAGGGTCAACACTGGCGAGGATTGGAGGACAAATACCGCCAGAGGCGGAAAGGTGGAGCGATGCCCCGTAACCCCTGAGATCAGGGAGCTGGCTCTAAGGGCTGCGGAGGCCGTGGGCGGAGGGGTATTCGGGGTTGACATGATGGAGGAGGACGGCGGTCTGGTGGTTCACGAGATAAACAGCACCGTTGAGTTTAAGAATACGGTTCCTGCTACAGGTGTGGATATACCTGGAATGATTGTGGAATACGCCATTAGGGAGGGTAAGAGATGAAAACTGTAGGAATAATAGGAGGCTCAGGTTACACTGGAGGGGAACTCCTAAGGATATTGATAAACCACCCGGAGGCTGACATAAGGGCGGTCACCTCGAGGGAACATGCAGGTGAGCCAGTATTCAAGTTGCACCCCCAGTTGAGGAAGCTGACCGACTTAAAGTTCATCGAACCAGACGTGGAGAAGATCGCCTCATCCTGCGAGTTTGTCTTTTTGGCACTTCCACATGGCGCCTCTGCTCCTGTGGCGAAGAGGCTATTGGAGTCGGGAGTTAGGGTGATCGACCTCAGCGCAGACTTCAGACTGAAGAACAAGGATGACTACCCGAAATGGTACGGTTGGGAGCACCCTTGCCCGGAGTTGCTTGAGGTTGCAGTCTTCGGCCTGCCAGAGTTCCATCGGGATGAGATAAGAAACGCTAGGCTTGTTGCCAACCCAGGGTGCATAGCAACCGCAAGCATACTTAGCGTGGCCCCTCCCATAAAGGCAGGAATGGTTGAACCAAACAGGGTCGTCTTGGATGCTAAGATTGGGTCCTCAGGGGCCGGCGCTAACGTGAGCGAGGCGAGCCATCACCCAGAACACTCAAATATAGTGAGGGCATACAAGCCAGTCATGCACAGGCACACCGCGGAAATCGAGCAGGAACTCTCCCTGAAGGCAGGCGGGGAGAAAGTCACAGTGGCGCTCACGCCCCATGCAGTTGACATGGTCAGAGGGATAATGGTTACCGGACATTTGTTCCTGAGCAGGGAAGTCACAATGCAAGAGCTGTGGAGAGCGTACAGGGAGCTGTACCAGAACGAGCCATTCGTGAGGATCGTGAGGGATCAGAAGGGCCTCCACCAGCTTCCAGACCCCAAGAATGTGGTCGGCTCGAACTTCTGCGATGTTGGTTTTGAGCTTGACCCACATGCCAAGAGACTCGTGACCTTCGGCGCGATCGACAACCTGTTGAAGGGCGCTGCCGGTCAAGCGGTGCAGAACTTCAATCTAATGATAGGTGTGGAAGAGCGAACTGGCATCAAGTTTGCTGGAGTAAGACCGGTATGAGTTTGAGAGTTGTTGTAAAGATCGGAGGGGATCTTCTCAAGGGGGAGAGCCCGAACCTTCCATTAATAGAAGATCTGAAGGCTCTTGTGAAGGGAAAGGGGCTGGTAATTGTCCATGGCGGCGGGGACCTTGTAACAGAGATGGCTACAAAGCTGGGCAAGGAGCAGAAATTCGTCGTCTCGCCGGAGGGCTTTAAGAGCAGATACACAGATAGGGAGACTGCAGATATATACGCGATGGTAATGGCGGGAGAGATCAACACAAAGATCGTAGGCTTTCTTCAATCCTTCGGCATAAATGCCATCGGGTTGTCTGGGTTCGATGGCGGTCTCCTTAGGGCTGAGAGGAAAGAGAGGCTTGTGATTGTTGATGAGCAGGGAAGGAAGAGGGCAATAGAAGGAGGTTACACCGGAAAAATCACCTCGGTCAACAGCAGGCTACTCGAACTCCTCATGGGGGAGGGATATACCCCGGTGATCTCCCCCTTGGCAATGGGGATGAAGTTTGAGCCTTTAAATGTGGATGGTGACAGAACCACAAGCGCAGTTGCGAAGGCTATAAGGGCTGATGTGGTCGTTTACCTGACCGACGTGGAGGGTGTGGTGCTCGAAGGGAAGATCGTACCTAAGATCAGCATAGTTGAAGTTGACAGACTCTTGAAGAGCATAGGAGCCGGTATGTCTACAAAGATCCACGCGGCGGTGGACGCCATCAGTGGAGGGGTCGGCAGGGCAATAATAACTTCGGGATTTGTTGACAGACCCATCCTTGACGCGCTGGAGGGTAGGCGCGGGACGGTGATATCTCTTTGAGCAGACTTGAAGACACATTCTTAGCCGATACTTTTTGGAAGCGCCCCGTGACCCTTGTGAGGGGTAGGGGGTCTAAGGTCTGGGACTCTCAGGGGAGGGTGTACATAGACTGCAGCTGCGGGTACGGGGTCGCATTGCTGGGGCACTGCCACCCTAGGGTCGTGGAGGCCGTAAAGCGCCAGGCAGAGAAGCTTATAACTTGCCACGGGTCCTTTTACAACGATGCAAGGGAGGAGTGCCTCTCCAAACTGCAAAAGATAAAGCCAGAGGGGACTGACAAAGTCTTTCTCTCCAACTCCGGGGCCGAGGCGGTCGAGACCGCGATAAAACTGGTGAGGAAGTACACGAAGAAGAAGGGCATAGTAGCCATGGTTAACAGCTTCCACGGCAAGACTATGGGCGCCCTCTCACTGACTTGGAACGCCAAGTACAGGGAGCCTTTCATGCCCCTCCTCGAGGGCGTGAAGTTTGCGCCTTACGGAAAGATAGAGAAGCTCCGGGCACTTGTTGACGAGGGTGTTGGGGCAGTCTTTGTTGAACCGGTCCAAGGCGAAGGCGGGATCAACATACCGCCCCCGGAATATCTGAAGGAGGTCCGGGAACTATGCGACGAGAGGGGCATTCTGATGGTATTGGACGAGGTACAGAGCGGTTTTGGCAGGACTGGAAAATTATGGGCACACCAGCACTTTGGAGTGAAGCCAGACATACTTTGCTCCAGTAAGGCATTGGGGGGCGGCGTTCCTATAGGGGCTACCTTCGCACGAGCCGATATCATGGACTCCCTTAAGAGGGGCGAACACTCAAGCACTTTCGGCGGCAATCCCTTGGCATGCGCCGCCTGTGCTGGTGCCGTTGACGCCCTATTGGAAGAAGGGCTGGTGGAGAACGCGAGGGTGATGGGGGACCTTCTGAAGAAAGGCTTCTCCCAGACGGAGACAAAACTGGTCCGGGAGGTTAGGGGTCTAGGGCTTATGCTGGGAATTGACATGAGGTTTGAGGTCATGAACATCATTCTCAGGTCGTTGGAGAGAGGAGTCATAGTGTTGGAGGCAGGCAAGACAGTGCTCAGGTTGCTCCCGCCCCTCGTCATCTCTAAGGACGAGGTTGAAGAGGTCCTCTCCGCTGTTGGGGACTCGATAAAAGAAGAGGAGAAGAGAGTATTCGGTGGGGGATGATGGAAGAAGGTTACCCAGAGCGGCTCTTGCTTGATCTCCTCGAGATCTACAGCCCGAGTGGAGAGGAAGAAGAGATTTCAAGGTACCTGTCAAGGGAGCTTGAGCGCTTGGGTTTCAAGGTCAGCGTGGACGAGGTGGGGAACGTCGAGGCCAGATGGGGAGAAGGTCGACCTAGCGTTCTTCTGTGCGGGCACATGGATACTGTGAGGGGCAAGATCAAGACCAAAAAAAGAGGGAGAGTCATCTTTGGAAGGGGCGCCGTGGATGCGAAGTCGCCCCTTGCGGCCCTCATTTGTGGCGCCAAGAAGTACATTGAGGAGGGCGGGAAAGGGAGGATAACTGTGCTTGCAGTCGTCGACGAGGAGGGTAAGAGTCAAGGGATGAGGCACTTCCTCTCTAGGTGCCAAGAGAAGTACGATTATGCCATATTTGGGGAGCCTAGCGGGGCTTACGCACTAACGGTGGGTTACAAGGGGCGAATACTGGTCAGATTCCTGTGCGAGACCACGCCAGGGCACGCGAGCGCGCCCATGCTCTTCGAGAACGCGATCTACGTGGCTGTGAGGCTCATAGAAAGGCTGCAGGAACTTCAAGAGGACTGGTCTATGGGAGGAGACTTGTTTGAGACCCCGACCCTCTGTGTAACAAAAATACGTGGGGGAAGGGAAGACAACACTGTCCCGTCAACATGCGAGATGTTGGTCGACGTGAGAGTTCCGCCCACCATGACCCTCGAAAAGATCAAGGAGAAGATAGCTTCCACGATCAATGAATTTAGAGTCAAGGAGGAGAGGGCAAAGATAAAATTTGAATTTTTGGACGAGAATGAGCCGTATCTTGAGGATGAGCAGTCTCCGCTTGTAAGGTGTTTTTTGGAAAGTATTAAGGAGGTGACCGGCAGGGAGGGAAGGCTCTCCCGTAAGACTGGAACTGCCGATGTGAATGACTTCGTTAGGAAATTCAAGGTCCCGTCCGTGGTTTATGGACCAGGCAACTCTAAACTGGACCACACCCCCATCGAGAACGTCTCGATAAGCGAATATTTAGACAGCATTGAAATAATTGCTAATGTCCTGAAGAAACTCTCTTCTCTGTTATAAGAAAAGCGCGGTTGTAAAGTTGGGGTTAATTAGAATTTAGCTACTGGCCTAAAAATCAGTTCTTGAACCAAGAAAAGTTTAAGGTCATTCAATGGATATCGTGAAGCGCTTCTCTTTCTTAGGCAATCTCAGTTCTAGGACACCGTCCTTGAACCTGGCCCTTGAGGATTCCGGGTCTATCTTCGCCGGCAGGGTGAAGGTCTTGGTGTACTTGAAGAACTTTGCCTCCCGCTGGAAGGTCCCCCACCTCTCGTACTGTATCACCCTGTTCATCTGAGCCTCTATGGAAACTGTGTCCTCGGTCAGATGGACCTTTATGTCGGATTTCCGCCGGACGCATGGCATGTCGATCCTTATGATGAACTCGGTCTCGTTGTCGTAGACCTCGGTGAGGGGTTCAAGGCAGCCCCTGGTGGAGTCCCACATAACTTCAGCTATCCAAAAGTCCGTACGTTCTCTGTTTGTTCTTCTCTCAATGCTCAAGCCAGTCACCTCAAACATACATCAGCGGGAGCTCGTACTCCTGGGACTTGCCCATCTTCTTCAAGTTCTCTGCGGTCTTTCTCATCAACTCTCTGGCACTGATTCTGATCTCCTCAGAACGCTCAATGAGCGCCTTCACATCCACATTTATTGGAACGAATTTATTGAGGGCAGATATCACGGAAGCGGCTGCCCCTGGGTCAGGGTACTGGGGGTAGGACTCCGCCATGAGAAGCAGGTTGGGGAGGTTTTGATGGATAGAGAACTTTGCCATAAGTGCATACGGTCCCACCAGAAATCCCTCCTCCATTACTGGGATTTCGAACTTCCTTATGCTATCCCTGATGTGCTGCATATTTGAAGCCCCGTAGACCTTCGGGACCTCTATGTCGATCCTGTTAGGGACCCCGATCCCCCCCAGTGATACCAAGAGCGATGTGTTTTTAGACTTTGCCCACTCCACAATGGCTTTTGAGAGTGGGTATATCGACTCTGGCGAGAGAGCGGTCTCAGAGAAGAGTGCCAGCAGATCATCCTTCTGGTAGATCCTTAGAGGGTAAGTGGGTATGCCCTGATGGAATACCACCACTGGCGGGAAGATGTCGGAGTCTATGTGGGCGACCTCCTTCATCTCCAGACCCTTTATTATATGCGACACTGCAATTATCCCGACCAGTCCGACGTCCGGCAGACCGCACATCAGGACTGGGTTCTTAACCTTGATCTCGGTGGTCTCAATAATCGAGACCCCTTCAACACTAAAAACCATTGCGATCACTGAAAATTCTATAAGGCAAGGACATTAAAAAACCTCTCGTAGAGATTTAGGCTCGTAGAAATTTAGGGGGTCTCTACCACCTCCTCGAGTATCAGCACAGGACCGTCCTTACCCACGATCTTGTATTTTTTGCCTTTCTTTAACCCCTTGTCGCATTTGGCTTGCCAGTGCTCGCCTCTGTAGATGATGAAAGCTACCTCGTTTGGTGGTGCATCCTCTGTCGAGGTCAGAACCTCCCCCGAGATCCCCCCTATTACTGGCGGTCCCCGCCTCCCCCCCCGTATCTTTACTATTATAAACAGAAAGATCCCAGCGGCCACCACCGTGGATGCTAGTATGGAAGACGT
>CAZZJY010000018.1:0-5727 GCA_964654895.1 uncultured Nitrososphaerota archaeon | reverse complement strand
ACTTACAAGACCTATTGCATTTACACACCCTCGTCCGTAGCCTGTGTATTTCAGTGGATAGCTGCAAAATTTCAGCTCCGAACTCTATCAAAAATAGATCAGGACGAGGAAGAACTCGATAGTTGAATCCTCAGATACTGCCGCTCACATTTTGCACATTCACTCATTCCCGTTCATTCTTTTGAGAAGGGACTTCCGAGTGCGGCAGGTCCTCTAACCCGCCTCCCACCTATCAGCAGCGCGATCAGAGTCACCAAATAGGGGAGCAGGCTCAACAGTTGGCTTATTGAAGCCGACGCGGGACCGATTAAGAATGTGCCGATCCAGAGGGATAGCGCCTCAGTAAATCCGAAGAGAAGTGATCCTGCGAACGCGCCTACAGGGTTCCACCTTCCTAGGATTACAATAGAGACCGCCACAAACCCCCTCGCTGCCACGATCCTCGTATCGAAGACGTTGAACATAGAGAGGCAGAGAAGGCCCCCCGCCATGCCAACGAATATCCCCTCCAGAATGAGGGCGGTGTACCTGATCCTTGAGACTTCAATCCCTAGGTATGATGCGACCAGCGGGTCCTCACCCACGGACCTAAGCTTCAGCCCGTAGGAGGTCTTGAATATGAGGTAGTAAGTGATTGGCACAGAGACGATCCCGACGTAAACGAATATGGTCTGGTTGAAGAGGACCTCCCCTATTACTGGTATCTGGCTTAGTAGCGGTATCGGGTATGGGCCTATCAACTCGCTGAGGTAGGGAAAGGTCCCCTGCGAGAAAGCCAGTCTGAAGAAGTAGAGGCAAAGCCCTGCCGCCAAGAGGTTTATCGCCAGGCCTGATACGACTTGGTCAAGATTTATTCTAACGACGAGTATCCCAAACGTAAGCACGGTCAGGATTCCGCCAATAATCGCCATCAACAGACCTATCCAAAGGTTACCAGTCAGGAAAGCCCCCATGAAACCTGTGAACGCGCCTATCAGCATTGCCCCCTCTATCCCTAGGTTCAGGATGCCTCCTCGTTCAACTATTGTCTCTCCCAGAGACGCCAGCATCAGTGGGGCGGAGGTCCTTATACCGGCTGCTATAAACCCAATTATCAGTACCCACTCCATCTCGATCATACCTTCAAAACCCCCTTCCTCTCCAGGTAACGGAGTATGTACTCGGATGCCAATACAAAAATCACCAGCACGCCTTGAATGAAGTCCACAACCCCCTGGGGCTGACCCAGTGCCCTGGACATCGTTGTGGAGCCGTTAAAGATGGCGGCGAGGAATATTGAGGCTAAAGCAACACCCACAGGGTTGTTCTGACCAAGCAGGGCGACCACTATGCCGGTATAACCGTACCCTGGCGAGAGTGATGGCCTCATCCTGAACTGTATCCCTGATACCTCAACGAACCCGGCGAGACCAGCCAAGGCGCCGCTTATAATGAGCGCCATGAACATGGTCTTGCCGACATTGATACCCCCATACTTTGCCGCCTCGGGGTTCTCTCCGACCGCCTTCAATTTGTACCCAAAGGTCGTACGCATCATCAAGAAGTGAACCAAAGGCAGGGCTACAAATAATGCGATGATGACGCCGAGGTGCAGGCGCGTATACGGGACAAGAACGGGGAGCACTGCTGATGATGGTATCTGCGCAGACTCAGGAAATAACGTGTCCGGGCTCCTGAAAGGGAACGCGAGTAGCCACTGGATCAGGTAAATTGAGACGTAATTCATCAAGAATGTTGTTATCACCTCATTGATGCCGAGTTTTGTGCGCATGAATGCCGGCACAGAAGCCCAAGCTAACCCGCCTGCAATCGAAACCATGAGCGATATTGCCAAGGTCAGGGGAGTGTTTCCCAGCGCAACTGCGGTTATCGTGCCGAGCATCGCGCCCATGTAAAGCTGACCCTCCGCTCCAATGTTCCAGACCTTGCACCTGAAGGATATGGCTAGCCCCAGCGAGACCAGCAGTATCGGCGTGGTCCTTACGAGGGTCTCTGCCGCCAGGGATACGTTGCCGAATGCCCCAGCGAATATGTAGTAGAATGCTAGGAACGGGTTTGCCCCCGTCAGGAGAAAGAGCACGGATGTGAGTAGTAGGGCAAAGCCGATTGATATCCCTGCCTTGTAAAGCGACCTGATAGTGCCCTTTGATAAAGACAGAGATCGTTTAAGTTTCATTTCCATAGGTTGTCATCTCTACGCGGAAGCCCCGAGCATAAGCCTCGCTATCTTCTGCATATCGCAGTTGTCACGCGAGAACTCCCCAACGATCCTTCCCTCGAAGATTACCAGTATCCTGTCGCTGAGTTTTAGGATCTCGTCAAGGTCTGCGGAGACTAGTAAAATGCCAACCCCTTTTGACTTCAACTCCATCATCTTTCGGTGGACCCCTTCAGACGCCTTGACATCCAGACCTGCCGTTGGCTGCTCAGCAACCAGTACACTGGCTCCGTTAGAGAGCTCTCTGGCTACCACGAGTTTCTGGATATTTCCACCAGAGAGGCTGTTGACCGATATCCACGGGTCTGACGCCTTTATCCCAAACTTTGTTATCAGCTCTGAGGCAGCCCTCTCCATAGCCGCCTTGTCCATTATCATTTTCCTGCTGTAGGGCGGGTCCTCAAAGTTCTTCAGGACCAGGTTCTCTGAGACGCTCATAGTGAGGATGACGCCCCTCCGCATCCTGTCTTCGGGTATGTAGGCTATGCCCTTCCTTATGATGGTCTTGGGCGATCTATTCGTCAGGTCAAAGTTCCTCACCAAAACCGTGCCTGAGTCCGCCCTCCTGAGCCCGGTGATTGCCTCAACGAGCTCCTTTTGCCCGTTGCCTGCGACACCAGCCACCCCCAGGATCTCCCCAGAGTGGAGTACGAAGCTGACACCTTTTACCGCGATCTCACCCCGGTCTCCCTTCACCCTAAGATCCTTGACTATGAGTAGGGGCTCCCCTCCACCCCCATGCTCAATCTTTAGCGAGGGGCAGAAGCCCTCCACAACAAGGGAGGCAAGTTCTGATTCGTTTGTCTCTTTAGTCATCAGAGTCTTGACGACCCTGCCCCCCCTCATTATCGTTACCCTGTCGCTTATGGTCAGGGCCTCCCTGACCTTATGTGTTATTATTATAATCGACTTCCCCTTCGACTTCAATTCCCTAATCATCCTGAATAGGTCCTCTACCTCAATAGGCGTAAGGACCGAAGTTGGCTCATCAAGGATCAGTATCCTGACATCTTGGCAGAGTAGTCGGAGTATCTCGACCCTCTGCCTTAAGCCTACAGGCAACTGTTCAATCCTTGCCTCTGGGTCTATCTTCAGGTTAAGAGCCTCGGAGACAGACTTGACCCTCTCCTTCACTTGATCTAGGCTAAGCCTACCTCTCATGGGGAGGCTCAGCGCAATATTCTCGGCGACTGTGAATGAAGGTATCAAAGTGAAGTGCTGGTGAACCATTCCTATCCCGAGACTTACGGCTTTAAGTGGGCTGTCTATCTCCACCCGCCTGCCATCTACGTAGATCTCTCCTGAATCCGGCTTTAGGCAGCCGGATATGATCTTAACCAGCGTTGTCTTGCCAGCCCCGTTCTCCCCTAGAATGGCATGGACCTCTCCCTTCATGATAGATATACTCACGTCCCTGTTTGCAACTATGCCGTTTGGGTATGTCTTATTCACCCCTTTGACGTGCAGAGCAAACTCGCTGCCCGGAGGTTGGTCTGCTTGATTAGAGGGCGCTTCAACTCTCGATCTCAAAAAAAATAGAGGGGTTAGCATAGGGGAGAACACCCTATGGGTTTGGTTCAGCAAAGTTGGGCGTCGAGAGCGGGACTAAGTTTCCGTCCACAGTCCACTTTATGGTCCCATTGATTATAAGACTCTCTAGGTTGTCCGCAAATGCCTTTACCGCCGTGAGGTTCTGCGCAAAAGCAGTGTTCCAGACGAATTTGGATCCGCCCGTCTTCATGGTTGTGTAGTATACGCCGGCAGGGAAGTTGCCAGACTGTGCGCCTTGAATGAAGGTCTTGACCATCGGGTAAAGATCCCAGACCACACTGCCCACTACGACATCCGGTGCAAGGCTGTTTTGGTCAACGATGTTTCCAAACGCATATGCGAGGACTTTACCGCTTGGGTCTTTGCACGCCTCAAATACGCCGTACCGCTCCGCGTATATAACATCAACACCGGAAGCTATGAGGGCACTGGCGGCAGTCTTTGCCTTCGCGGGGTCATACCATGAGTTGATGTAGGAGATTGTCACATTTACATTTGGATTGACGTACTTCGCCCCGGCTATGAAACCGTTAAGGAGGTTGTTCACGTCACCCACGCCGGGAAACGCAGTGACTATGCCCAGCTTGTTAGTCTTTGTTATCTTGGCGGCAATGGCTCCTGCCTCGAATGCCGCCTCTTGGATGTAATAGTCGTAAAGTGCAAGGTTCTTCCCAAAATTCTTGCAGAGGCCTGAACCTTGGGCAAAGTAAACGTTCGGGAACTGTGGCGCCAGCCTGTCCGTGGTCTCCCAGAATCCCCAGCTGTGTGGCATGATCAGCTTGTATCCGCCGTTTATGTATTCGCGAACGACTCTCTCAACATCCGACTCAGACACTTTCTCTGAGTACGCGTAATCTATTCCTAGCTCGTTCTTGGCCTTTAGAAGAGCATTGTGGAGGACCTGGTTCCAGGTTTCCTCTATGGGTGTAACGTATACCGCTGCAACCTTGAACTTCTGCGCCGGTGCGATTATTGAGGTATAGGCATAAGCCGCTCCGACAACTACTATTGCGACAACAACAATCGCAACTACCAATGATGTCTTCATACAATTCCACCCAGACAGCAATATCTCTTTTTTTTGACACAATATATAAAAATTTGCCTTCTTTAAAACAGAAAATTTTAAATGAACATTTAAAAATCAAAGGCGGAAGAACTTCTTGGCATTCTCTGTCGTTACCCTTTCGACCTCCTCCTCATTCACACCCTTGATCTCAGCTACCTTTCTCAGCGCATAGATCAGATTCGCTGGCTCATTCCTGACCCCCCTCATGGGGGAGAGCACAGGTGAGTCCGTCTCAAGCATCAAAGAGTCCAAGGGAACATTCCTGACAAGCTTCTGCTTCTGCTGGGAGTAGACCACCGATGTCGGTATTGAGAAGTAATACCCTTTCTCTGAGGCAGCTATGGCGTCGCCTGATTTGCCATCGAAGGCATGCATTAGTACCCTCTCTGCGCCCTCTGAGTACAAAACCTCTAACGCAACACGGCCGGCACTCCTCGAGTGCACGACTAAGGGCAACCCCTTTCTCATGGCAAGCCTTATGCTCCTCCTGAAGAATTTCTCTTGGAGTTCACGCACACCGTGATCCCTAGCGTAGAAGTGGTCAATGCCGACCTCCCCTATCCCGACAATGTGCTCACATTCCACCAGGGACTCAAACAAGAGGTACTTCTCCTCTGACAGCGCCATAGGGTCAAGTCCGACGGTCAATGATACAAAGCCTGGTGCCATTTTTAAGATCTCTCTCGCCCTCACAATCTCAGAAGGATCCGTTATTGAGATTATTATATGTTCGAGGCCCGCCTCCCTTGCCCTCTTTAGCACTTCAGGAAGATCGCTATAAGAATCATCTGTGAGATGAGCGTGTACATCTATCACCAACTTCCACCGCTTAACATTAATCCATGACGGTCCAAAAATCCTTTTACCTCAATTAGAAATACATATATAA
>CAZZJY010000017.1:0-8467 GCA_964654895.1 uncultured Nitrososphaerota archaeon | reverse complement strand
AGGGGTACTTATGAGCAGGATATTGATCTGCCCTCACTGCGGCAGCAGGTTCAGTCTGACGTATTCAAGGGCGATTGCGTGCTCGGGGTGCGGGCAGGCAACTTTTGGAGAGTGCGGGTACGCAAAGTGCCCTAAGTGTGGTAAGGAGTTCAAGGTTTAGGATAGTCAAGAGGAAGACCTTTGGGAAGACCTGAAGAGGATCAGACCCATCACAGTAAGTATCAACATCAACAATATCAATAGAAGAGTGATCTCCGCAGGGGCTCCCCAACCTAGGAAGATTGGGATCGGACCAATGAATATTAGAGCTCCTCCAGCTGTGGATGTCTGTTGGATCTCTGGTATTGTGAGGGCGACACCGAGAATTATTATTGAAATGCCAGCGACTATGAGTAGAAGGGCAAGCTTGTCGGAGAGGTTCATTTCACACCACCATTGCCAAAAGAATTATAAGAAAGAGGGCAACCCCGAGGATGATCAGCGCTTTTATAACCCTTGGGCTGCTTCCAAGGACGATGGGTATTGGGCCTATCATAATCAAAGCGCCCCCCTCCACCTTCCCCTTGTTCTTGAGGGCGAGGAGCATAAGACCAGCGATTATGAGGAACGTGCCAAAAAGGACGAGTGACACGGCTTCATTTGCCATACTTTAAAATTTGGTGAGGGGAGTTTTATTTTTGTCGAATGGGGAACATCCATCATTAAATGCGGTAGATGGTGGCTCCGTGTGAGGACGCTGAAATTGTACGCTGCCCCCGGAGGGTCTGGTAACCCCCTCACAATGTTAGTTCCACTTCAAACTTTAAGACCCACGTTCTCCTTTACTTCTTTTAGGACGATAGCAGTCTCGGTGCTTGAGACCCCATCAACAGATCCAATCAGGTCGATCACTTTTGCCAAGGACTCCTTATCTGCCACATCGACCCTCAAAACGAGGTAATATGGACCTGTTACGTCGTACGCCTCTGTCACCTCATTTAGGTTCTTCACAACGTTTAGTACCTCCCCATATTTCCGGGGATCAGCCTTCACTAGAATGAATGCCGAAAGGCTCCTTCCAACGTGCGGCGGGGACACGATCGCCCTGAAGGCCTTTATGACTCCGTTCTGCTGGAGGCGCCTGACCCTGAGGAAGACAGTCGCCTCGCTAACTCCCGCCTCCTTTGCTATCTTGGAGAACGGGGTCGTAGCGTTTGCATGGAGATGGTTGAGGATCATCCTGTCCAGTTCGTCAAGGTCGTAGGACAAAATCAAACCCCCTAATATTATTTTTAAGGTTTAAATAGTATAATTAAATGTTTCTGTGAAATAATGCTAGATTCGGTAAATAATTTTAATTTTTTAGAGGGGGCGTTTCCCAACAATGTGCATTATGAGGCACTCATTCATTGGAATAATCGCCTCATCGATGCGGAAGCCCTCGCCATACTGTACCGGCGCACCCCTAACCACGGCAACGGGAGTCTGTTCTGAGGTCTCGCCCATTACAAGCTGGGCTGCCGAGGCGATGTTGTCGGCAACGGCGAGGCGCTTGACCCTCATGGCGCGCCCATAGAGATCCTTCCTCCCCCTCAGGTCCTCGATTGGTCTGAATCCAGATACCCCGAGGGCCACTGAGCTGTTCCCCATCCTCATGGGCAGGGTCCTGCTGTCAGTTATCAGTACTGCAACATCAAGCCCGTTCTCCCTGAAGCGCCCTCTGAGATCTTCGGCGGATCTCTGGGGGTCTTCCGGCCAAAGGGCTACATAGCCAAGGGGGGCGTTTGACTGGTCAACGCCGGCGTTGGCGATCACCACATTCTTCTTGATGGTGAGCAGGGCATACTCCACCCCACCCAGAACAGCATCAGCCTCGCGGAGCACCACCTCTGTAAAGGACGGGTCCAGATTGTAAAGGGTGGCGAGCGCCTTCGCCTTCTCTGAAGGGGATATTTTTGAGAGTTCGAGGAGACGCCCCTGAGAGACGCCCACAACTTTGGCGGAGAATACCAGAATGTCCCTGTCCAAGATCTGGGTACCAGATCTCTTTGAGCTTTCGATGGTGAGAGATACAAGGTCGTCGCCTGGCTGCACTAAGGGTAACTTTATCCCAAATATCTGCAAGTGAGTATCTACTCCCGTTTGTTCCGTCGGGTTGCAGCAAAAAAGAAGGTTTATATTGTATATTTAAACTCACCTCTCTTCAGGGTGGTTTTATGGGAGTGACAGTATTAGTCGGCGGCTTCTTCGGAGACGAGGGGAAAGGCGAACCGCCGTAGCGGGCGCCCCCCAGAGGCAAGATAGCCGCCTACTTGGGTTATTCTGACGATTATGACATAGCCGTGAGAACGGGTTCGATAAACGCAGGGCACACCTTGGTCCATGAGGGAAGGGAGCTGAAGCTTCGGATCGTGCCCTGCGCGTTTGTCAACCCAAAGACAAAGTTACTTGTGGGAGCGGGCGCCCTCTATAGCATCGAGACTTTCCTAAAGGAAGTAGAGATGACAAAGACGTTTGGGAGGATAAGTGTGGACGAGAAGAGCGGGGTAATAAGGCCTGAGCACATCCAGAAGGAGAGGAGCGACGAGTTTTTGATGAAGGTTGTTGGGTCGACGGGGTCTGGAGTTGGCTCGGCGACGGTGGAGAGGATCCTGCGACTTCTGAAACTCGCGAGGGACTACGGGGAGCTGAGGAGCTTCGTGACTGATGTCTGTGCAGAGGTGCATGAGTGTATTGATAGGGGCGGGAGAGTCCTGATAGAGGGAACCCAAGGGCTATACCTTTCGCTGTACCACGGGACTTACCCGTATGTGACGAGTAGGGATGTCTCTGCTTCAGGCGTGTGCAGCGAGGTCGGGGTGGGTCCAAAGGACGTTGACGAGGTCATAGTAGTCTTCAAGTCGTACGTGACAAGAGTGGGCGGGGGCCCCCTCGAGGGGGAGTTGCCAGAGGAGGAGGCGGCGAGGAGGGGGTGGTTGGAGATAGCCTCTGTGACTGGAAGGAAGAGGAGGGCTGCCCCGTTCAATTACAAACTGGCTGAGAGGTCCATAAAGATAAACTCTGCGACCCAGATCGCGCTGACAAAGTTAGACGCCGTCTTCCCAGAGTGCAGGGGTCTGAGAGATTACGAGAAGCTCCCAGAGAGCGCAAAGAATTTTGTCGAGGAGGTAGAGGATAGGCTAAGGGTGCCAGTCACGATAATTGGAACAGGACCATCAACTCTAGACATAATAGATAGGAGAGCGGAGAAGTAGCAGGTTATCTAGACCTTGAATTTCCTGTCCAGCCTCCTCCGCATCAACAGGATAACCTTGCCCAGGAAAAGATCGACTTGGCTGAGGGAGTCCAAGGTCCTCTCTGAGGGTGGGGTGGCGAGCAGGGATTTGAGTAGCTGGACCGCCCCATGGGCGTCAATCTTGGACCGGGCCGTGGTCCTTCGAGGGTCGTTGGTTTTTAGCATCATCACCGCCATGGAGTACTGGATTTCCATCCTGCAAAGGAGGGCTTTCTTGTATGCGGAGATGTCCCACTGGTCCTCTTTGAGCCTGGAGAGCCCCTCCAGGAGTGCCAAGGCGCGTCTTATGGAGGATTCGATTTTTTCTCCATTATCTATCATGGAATTGTAGCCTCATAGGACTGTTACGGACTTTGCCAAATTTCTGGGCTTGTCTGGGTCAAAGCCCCTGAAGGTGGCGGCATAGTATGCGAGGAGTTGCAGGGGTACCGTGCAGATTATAGGATAGAGGATCTCGCCGACCACGGGGACCTCGAAATACTCGTCGGATATCCCTTTGAGTTCCCTGTCCCCCTCTGTTATGATGGAGAATACCTCGGCCCCCCTTGCCTTCATCTCCATTATGTTGCCTATGATCCTGTCCCTAGTCCTGTCTCGGGGGGCTATGAAGACGCAGAGAAAGTTTGGCTCGACTAAGGATATGGGCCCGTGCTTTGACTCACCTGCTGGGTACCCTTCGGCGTGGATGTAGCTTATCTCCTTGAGCTTGAGGGCGCCCTCCAATGCCGTGGCCACATTGGCGCCCCTCCCAAGGAAGAACGCGTTCTCCTTTGTAGAGTATTTTAGGGCGAGGTCCTTCATCCTGTTGGAACGGCTGAGGATCTGCTCCACCATTCCCGGGAGGCTCGAAAGCTCCTTGGTAATCAGGTCGTGCTCGGACTTCCTGAGCCTGCCTGAGACCAGGCCGAGGCGCAGTAGTAGGAGATCGAGTGCGACTAGCTGCGTCAGGAAGGTCTTTGTGGCTGCAACCCCTATCTCCGGTCCGCTCTGCGTGCATATGTACGCGTCCGAGAGGGTTGTTATGGATGAGCCTAGCGTGTTAGTGACGCCTATTACCCTTGCGCCTTTGGATTTTGCATGCTTCACGGCATTCAGAGTGTCGGCCGTCTCGCCGGATTGGGAGACTGCAATAACTGTTGAATCTTCCAATGAAAAGAGGGCATCTGTGAACTCTGAAGAGATCACAGGTCTCATCTCCATGCCAATCAGTGCCGAGGCCGTGTACGAGGTTGAGAGGCAGGCGTGGTAGGATGTCCCGGAGCCGATCAGGTATATGCGGCCTGTCATTAGCCTAGCGGCTTTGTCGAGGAATACAGTTGGAATCTTCAGCGTGTCCCTTATCGCCCTTGGCTGCTCAAAGATCTCCTTTATCATGAAGTGAGGGTATCCGCCCTTCTCAGCAAGCTCCAGATCCCAAGTGATCTCGGTGAATTCAGTCTTGTAGACAACGCCTTTAAGGTCCTCCACCTGAATCGAGCCTCTTTCGAGGATGACGAGCCTATCCTCGGGGACGACCATCACCTTGCGGGTGTAGGGCATGATCGCGGGTATGTCAGATGCGCAAAATACCCCCTTCTCGCCGATCCCTACGATTAGTGGGCTTTCCCTCCTGTAGCAAAAGATCTTGTTCGGCTCCACCGTGCTTATGACTGCGATAGCGGCAGATCCCCTAACTCTCTCCATAGATTTGACCAAGGCTTCCTTCAGGGTAAACCCTTCATTCATGTACTCCTCTATGAGGTGCGAGATGACTTCGCTGTCCGTCCTTGACGAGAAAGTGTGCCCCCTTCTTAGAAGGTCCTCCTTGATCTGTAGGAAATTCTCCAAAACGCCGTTGTGGACTACAGCGATTCTCTTGGAACAGTCTAGATGAGGGTGGGCGTTCTCTTTAGAAGGAGCTCCGTGAGTTGCCCACCTTGTATGGCCTACCCCAATCTCCCCTTTCAGTCTAGCCTCATCTAGACCTGATATGAATTCGTCGACCTTTCCTTTATTTTTTTCGACAAAGAGCTCGTTCCCGTTAATGAGCGCTATGCCTACCGAGTCGTAACCCCTGTACTCGAGCCTTTTGAGACCCTGAAGCAATATGCCGGGGGCACCCTCACAAAGGCAGCCAAAGATCCCGCACAATAATAACACCAGACAGAAATTATTCTAAGAAATCGTGTAAAAAGGTTATCGTCTACCCGACCACTAGAAGTAGCTTTTGGACCAGAAAATGGAAGAACACGAAAGATAGGCAGGGGCGCCGGCAGCATCTTTGAAGTGCAGAGAGGGAGGGATTAGTTCTAGGTTATTGTTGTTGTTCGTTTGGTCACAAATCATCCCTTATGGAGAGCTCTCTGGACCTCCTCGGACAGGAGGCCGTGCAAGACTTTACCGTCGACCCTTCCCCTGTAGAGCTTCATCAGATCGCCCATTAGGCGTCCCACCGCACGCTCTCCTTCTCTCCTGACAGTCTCCATGTTCTTCTCGACGATCTCGATTACCGACCTCCTTACTGAATCTAGGTCGACCGTGGATAGCGACAGCGCCGATACAGCCTCGCTGACGCTCTTGCCCTTGTTGAGCGCGAGCCAGCGGAAGATCTCCGGCACCGCCTCCTTGGCGAACTCCCCCTTGTGGACCCTAATGAGTACCTCCTTGATCGCATTTCTGTCCAAGAGGTCCACATCGATTCCCTCGCGCCTGAGCATCTTGAAGGTGTACTCGAAGGTGGCTGCCACGAATGAAGGTGGCAGACCGTAGCTCCTGACGAGGTCCTCGAAGGTGACGGAGTAGGGGGAGTCCACGATAAGGGACGCTAGGTCGGGGCTGAGCCCGAACTCCTTGGTGTACCGCTCGACCTTATTCTCCAAGAGCTCAGGCAGATTTGACTTGATCCTCTCAAGGGTCTCCCTTGTGACCACGATGGACGGGACGTCCGTCTCGGGGTACATCCTGGCGGAGCCTGGCATAGGTCTCATGAAGTGCGTGGTCCCGTCTGGGTTGGCAGCCCTCACCTCGGGCGGGACGCCCTCGAGCGCCATCTCTGCCCTCCTTACTACTGCAATCAGGGCGCTCTTGCAGGATCGCTCCCCGCCTGCGACCATGACGACACAGTCATTATCGCCGGCGCCAAACCTCTCTTTAAGTGATCTGACCTCAACACTGGTTATTCCGAAGGCGGGAAGCTCGTCCGTGTGAAAGATCCCTCCGACACCACCGTAAATCTTGGCATGGTCAGAGAGTTCCGTGCCGAGCCGCCTCCCCGGCTGGACCTCCTCTTTCAGCAGCCCACCAAAGCCGAAAAGCGGGACTGCCATGACCTTCCCACCCGACTGGACGGCCCTCTTTATCAACTTGCTCTCTGTGGAGGTAAAGATCTCGGTTACGTCAGAGATCTCGGGCTTTGGCCTTGGTGCTCCCCTACTCCTCAGCTCATCCCTTATTTCCAAGAGGCGCCTTTGGCGCATGGCCTCATACTCTACAACTGCAGGGATCAGACCCAGCTCCTGGACGCCCTTTATCTCGACCCTGGCGCCCCCCTCTATGGATATGTTCAGGTCCTGCCTTATTGTGCCCAAGCCCCTCTTTATCTTACCTGTTGCCTTCAGGATCCTGCCGATCTTGAGGGCGACGCGGCGGGCCTGCTCGGCACTGTGTATGTCCGGACCTGTGGAGATCTCGACGAGCGGGATTCCTAGCCTATCCAGCCTGTAGACCACGTGGTCTTCAGTCTCCGAGATCTTCCTCGCCGCATCCTCCTCCAAGCACAGGGATTGTATGGATATCCTTTGACCCATATCCTCTATCCACCCGTCGAGCGCGATCTTTGCTGTCCTCTGGAAGCCCGTGGTGTTTGAGCCGTCAATGACGATCTTTCTCATGACGTGGATCTCATCCACTGGCTTCATGTTCAAGAGCAGCGCCACGGTGAGGGCTATGGAGACCGCCTCACTGTTGAGGGCATGGGGCGGCTCTTCGTCCAGCTCAACCAGGCACGTGGAGTCCCTGTAACCTTGGTAGTGGAATAACTTCCCCTTCTCAGACTCGAAGAGTGCTGCCCTGTCCACCTCCCCGAGCTCGCTTGTGGTGGGCTTAAGGCGCCTCACCACCGTGAAGTGCGGCTCCTCGTCCCTCAGGACCGTCGGGCAGCCGCAGAAGAGCTTCTCTGATGTGTCGAGTTGCTGGTGGATCTCTATGCCGACCCTCACGCCACCGCTACCGCTCATGGGTGCCACACCTCCGCGTACTCACTCCTGTCGGAGAGTTCCCCCGCCACATTGGTGAGGAACAGGCGGCGGACCTCTTCGAGGTCCCTCGTCTGCGCCAGGACCCACATCAGCTTCACCAGCGCGGTCTCTGGCAGCATGTCCCCGCCAGGTATTACCCCTAAAGAGAGCAGCTCCCTGCCGGTGCTGTACACGTTCATGTTGACCCGCCCGTAGATGCACTGGGAGGTCATAACTACTGCTATTCCGCTCTGTATCGCCCTCTTTATGGCAGGGAATATCCTCTCCGGAACATGACCCAGCCCTGTGCCCTCGAGGACAATGCCATGGAACCCCCTGTGTATTATGGGGTCAAAGATGTCTGTGGGGATTCCTGGGAAGGACTTTATCAGGACGACGTCTTCGTCGAAGTCTGCCTTGAGCTCAAGATCTCCACCCCTCTCCCTGTATTTCCCAAAAGCCTCGATCCTTCCATCTGCGACCCGCGCAAGGGGCGACGAGTTTATCGATACAAATGCGTCCCTCCGGCTCGTGTGCATCTTCCTGACTCTGGTCCCCCTGTGTATGACCAACTCATCGTCTGAGGAGGTCGAGTGCATCAGGACGCCGACCTCAGCGAATGGTGCCTTTGCGGCAGCAAGTACCGCCCCCTTCAGGTTGAGGTATGCGTCCGAGGAAGGTCTGTCGGAGGACCTCTGGGAGCCCACTAGTATCACTGGTACAGGGAGGTTTCTGAGGGCGAAAGAGAGAGCAGCCGCGGTGTACCCCATTGTGTCGGTGCCGTGCGTCACCACTACCCCGTGGGCACCATCCTTGATGTGCCTCTCGATGCTCCTCGCCATGGCAGTCCAATTCTCAGGTATGATGTTTTCGCTAAGCAGGCTGAAGAGGATCTCTGTCCTGATTTCTGCCAGTTCCCCAAGTTCAGGGACGGACTGGTACAGGTCCTCAGCTGAGAGGGCGGGGCTCACCGCCCCGG
>CAZZJY010000016.1:0-9111 GCA_964654895.1 uncultured Nitrososphaerota archaeon | reverse complement strand
ATACTAGTCAAAAACTCAATCATTAAGCCGGTGGCGGTCACTCAGAGAGACATATTCGAGGCTGGCAAGACTTTTTCAAGGTGCGAGGGAATTGTGCCTGCCCCAGAGAGCGCCCATGCAGTTTTTATGGCCATGGAAATCGCGAAGATGTGCAAAGAGAAGAACGAGAAGAAGGTCATACTCTTTAACCTGAGTGGGCATGGTCTCCTAGACCTTGGAGGGTACGGAGAATACCTATCTGGAGCATTGCCTGAGAACTGTGAACCAAAAAGTTTTGCGTTTGATGATCTACCCCTGAGGATATAATCCATCCTGATTTTTAAAGGATGGTTGCCATGAAACCTAAACCTTTCCTTTTTTCCATACCCGCCCAAAAAGCCGTTCGACGAAAGTGGGAACACTTTTTCTATTCCTATAGTTCTAACGCGGCTAGCTGAGGCTCACTTTTGTAACTGTTGGTATCGTCAGAAGTTTGGAAACCACCTCCCCGGGGATCCGCCTCTCGGTTATTATCAACAGCTTAGGGTCTGGGTTGAGATCTGGGTCTTCCGCCAAAATCTGCCTGATGCTCACGCCAGCCTCCGCTATGTAGGTTGTTGCCTTTGCAATCACTCCGACCGCATCCGGGCGAGCCCTGATCTCAACAACGCTGTAACCCAACTCCGGCGCCACATCCTTCAAAAAACTGCCCGCAGGTCTTAACCCTGTAAAGATCCTCTTCATCCTGACGTTGCCCAATATGTCCTTTACCGCCTCCCTGACGACTCTCCTGTCAACATTAACCGCCTTGGCTATACTCGTGTCTGCTATCTCAACGTTACCGCACACGACTTTCCCCTTATCATTTATGCCAAACCCCAACTCCACCATCAGCTTTGCGACCTTGAGCTTCGCCGGGGCCCCGGAGAAGAACTGCTCTATCTCTTTCCACATGTAAATTACCTGTACAACTATATGCAAAAAGGTTTATATATGGTTATTCTAAACGCATTTTTCCGATTTTTGCACTCTGAGACCTAAGTAGGGCTACTCCTGGTGGTCGGCTGACCACTCTTTCCAGCACTCCTATTAGTACCCTGATATAACATGCTTGCCCTTTTTTGATGGTCTATAATAATATGTACTTGAAGGAAATACCGCCTCTTGGGCCGATATAGCTTTTCGGGCTTACCTGTACTCGCCGAATTTGAAGATGAGCCTCAATGTGCAGTTATAACCGCCAGCTTTCTCGTAGGTTTTAGGTAATCTTCTGTGAGTCAGTGAACAAGCAGGACCTACTTTTGATCCCCATTTACACCGATGATAATGGTTCCTATTTTGGGATCGTCTTCAGGGACCCCTAACTTCCTTTTCAGATACAGATCTGCTGGAGGGGAGGGGCTACCCGCGGCTATACCTTGCCCTTCCAACTCAGGTATTCGAAGGGGGAGCATTATCACGCTCATCTTTTCCCTATTCTCTTTCATCAAGCGCATCTTCTCTCTGTAGAATACGAGGTTACCTACGACAATGTTGCCCTCCTTTTTGAGTCTTTCAAGCTCAGCTTCATCGTATACGTCCTCACCTATAGTCTCCCCCTCGCAGACTATCTTTACGAGTGATGTCTTTGGCCATCTCAAGCTTGAATTGGTTATGCACGCATAAACTCTTCTCCTGCCAAGGGCCTCTCTCACCCCTAAATTTACGCCCTTACAGAGTCCCATCAGGACCTTTCCTTCCGCCTCCCTCTCGAGCCTCCCGACCTCGTCTACGTCCTCTTTACTCAACAGCGCTACCTTCACAATACCCTTCAATTTCATCAATTTTTCAAGAAAATTATCTTCTGACATATCTCTTCACAGCCCTCGGCGCCTTCACATTGGCTACCACTTCAGGAAAATCTTCTAGTTTGCTATTGGGCATGTACATGGCATTCACGTACTCCTCCTCGAAGATCGGCTCCGCTGCCAACTCGACATACTTAATCGCTTTTGCAAGATCCTCTGCCTCTTTCCTCACCTCCGTCGATTTGAGGCACATCCTAGCTCCGGAGCCAGCGGTATTACCCAGAAATGAGACCCTTGATATTGGCAGTTCTGGTATCATCCCTATTGTTCTGGCATTTTCTGGATCTATATAATTTCCGAACGCCCCGGCTATTATTATCTCCGAAAGTTCCTCTCTTCTGAAACCGCTCTTTCTCATGAGCGTCATGTATCCTGCGTACATCGCAGCCTTGGCCTTCTGAACCTCCCTGATGTCCTCCTGAGTTATCACAATATCCTCCTTTCCTGAGGCAGTATCCTCCTTAAACACTAGGACAAATTCTCTCCCATTCTCACCATCCCTTACTCTCTTGTGATCATGGAGCACAATCTTTCCTGACATGTCTACCACTCCGGTCCTTAGCATCTCAGCCACCGCATCTATTATTCCGGATCCGCAGATCCCCCTGGCTTTTTCACCATCTATGGTGTTGTACTCCACTTCAAAATCCTCTTTTATCTTGACCTTCTCAACTGCTCCGGTGGCCGCCCTCATCCCACATTTGATGTGCGCTCCTTCGAATGCTGGACCGGATGCGGTCGAGCATGACCAGAGCCCATCCCGGCTGCCCAATATAACCTCAGTATTTGTCCCAACATCCATTAGCAGCGTTAACCTCTCCCTCTCATGTATCCTGGATGCCAAAACGTCTGCTATTGCGTCTGCCCCAACAAACCCTGCAACGTTTGGCAACAGGTGAACATTCCCCGCAGGGTTTATCTTAACGCCCAAATCTCTGGCTTTGACGTTGTATGCCCTTCCAACCACTGGTGGGTAAGGCGAAAACCCGAGCGACTTGACGTGGAGCCCTAGGAATAAGTGGTGCATCGCGGTGTTTCCCACAGCGACGAGCTCGTAGAGGTCCTCCTCCTTTATACCCGTTTCATTCAAACCTCTTTCTATGAGGGAATTTATCCCATCAATTATCGCCTTCTGGACTTCCTTGAGGTTCTCATCAGACTGGGAGGCGTAGCCTATCCTAGAGATGACGTCTTCTCCATATCTTATCTGCGGGTTCATTATACCATCTGCGAATATGATCCCGCCATCCAACAAGTCCACTATAAAGACTGCTAACTTTGTTGTGCCTATATCCACCGCGACCCCG
Source organism: uncultured Nitrososphaerota archaeon (assembly GCA_964654895.1). Taxonomy (GTDB): domain Archaea; phylum Thermoproteota; class Methanomethylicia; order Methanomethylicales; family Methanomethylicaceae; genus WYZ-LMO10. Next base: position 5,978 of record CAZZJY010000016.1, on the reverse strand, counting down.
TAGAGCTCCTTGGTCCTGTCCCCAGTCTGCACATTCACAACCTCGCGGTTATCCAACATCGTAAAAGTTACCTTCCACCCGCCCTCCCTGAGGATCTTTGGCATTTCCCTTACGATCTCGTAATCTATTAGAACCGGGTCAAACCCCATACCGCCTAGCACCTTTGCGATCCTGAGGTCGTCCCCCTCGGGATCTTGAAGCGAGGGTGGCGGAACCGCTGCGTAGACTTTTTTTACGTTCGGGTTTAGCCTCACCGGCGGCTCCTTGCCCATTATAACGAGCCTCTGCCTCCCAACCCTGCTCTGGTCGGGTACCTGGACCACCATGTCTTCCTGCACAAGTAACTGGCAAGCCAAACGATACCCCTTTTTGATCCTTTCCTCGCCAACCCTTCTTCTCTCTTGATCTGTTGGAGGTGGCACTTTGCCTCCCAGAACTTCTACCAAACACTTGCCGCAGAACCCCTTTCCGCCGCAGATATTCGCCAGGTCAACACCGGCTCTCAACGCCGCAAACATTACCGTGGATCCTGCGGGAACCGAAACCCTCTTTCCCTCAGGCAAAAACCTCACTTCAAACTCCATACTCTCCCTCACCCAAAAACCTGTTTATAACATCTCTTGGCTCACCATCCATTATAACCTTCCCATCCCTGACCAAAATGCACCTGTCGGCCACCTCTTCCACGAATTCCAGCTGGTGACTCACAAGAATTATGGCTGGCCTGAACCAGACCTTTATCTTTTTGAGTAAATTAGCAACCTTCCTCAGTGTCAAAGGGTCTAAATCTCCAAATGGCTCGTCCAAAATGAGGACTTTTGGGTTCGACACCAAGGAGAGTGCCAAGGCTGCCCTGATCTTTTCCCCTCCAGACAGTTGATGGGTCTTTTTCATTAGGATCTCATCGGTCATCCCAAACCATCCAAGGATCTTCACAGCCAGCTTCCTCGCCTTCTCGGGGTCTTTTTCCCTGAAGATCTCCTTTAAGAGGCTCTTATCTAGGCCTGCCTCCTTGAGTTTGATCTCCATCTCCCCCTCTGGCAATTCTGCAAGCCTGCTAAGAACGTCCACCACTGAGTCACTAATCCCCTTCTTCTCCGCCCTGCGAACTGCCTCTTCGAGAGATCTGTAGTCCTTTATTCCAAGGCGCGCTGCAAAAAGCTCAAGGAGGCTCGCCCAGTAAGGAAGATCGAACTCTTGGTGCAGTACGCCTATCCTTCGCCTCGCCTTAAGACTCCTCCTCCCGAATTTGCCGAGCGGGACCCACTCCCCTCTATAGAGGACCTTGACCTCTCCGGCATCCGGCAATTCCAGACCTGCCAACATCCTCATTATTACCGTTTTACCTGCGCCGGAAGGTCCCACAATTCCTGTAATCTCCCCTGATCTGAAATTCAACGTGGTTTCCTTCAGATCAAAGACCTTCCCATATGGAACCAGCTTATACACCTTACTCATTCTTTCAATCCTGAGTACATCATCTCCGGGGATCCTCGTCTTTGAGAGAGGCTCCTCGAGCTTGGATAGAAAGCTCTCCACGACTACTCCTGTCTTTCCTTCCATCAAAACTCTCCCTCTCTCGAGAAGTATGGTCCTGTCTGCTAGGGATTCATGGATGGATGGGTTGTGCGAGACGAAGAGAATACTCATTTCATATTCATCCCTTGCCCTCTTCAAAGCGTCAACCAATGCTGCCCTGCTCTTGAAATCTGTCATAGTGCCTGGCTCGTCCAGGAGTAGAAGTTTCGGTCTTCTGGCTATCTGTCTAGCAACGATCAACCTCTGCTTCTCGCCACCACTTAAAACTCCAGACCAAAGGTCCGCCCTATTGTCCAGTCCTACGACCTTCAAGACCTCCATTGCCTTTGCCCTGTACTCTTCGTACTCCCCTTCATCTTGGGGCACGATCTCGTCCCCGAAATCGTGATATACAAGTGCCCTCACCACATTGTCTACAGCCGAGTCTGGCCACAGTCCAAATGTCCTCTGGAGCTGTATCGCTGTCCTCCTCTGGAGCTCCAAGAATGACTCTCTCGGAGAGTCTGCATCGACTTCAAGGTCCTCAAAGACTATCCTACCACTGTCGAACCCCTCAACGCCCCTCAAAATCCTCAATAAGGTAGTTTTACCGGCTCCCCTCTCCCCCAAAATTCCCCCGATCTCACCCCTGTGGATTTTGAAAGAGACGGAATCGAGCGCCTTAAACCCAGAATAACTTTTGCTAACACAATCACATAGCAACATCGTCATCACCAGAATGGAGGTTTACTTGACTACCGGATCTCAAAACTATCCGCTCTATATATCATTTCATCGCCAAATGCGGCTCAAGAGAAGTAGGACTCTGGCAGGATCCTCACAAGTATGTAATCCCTCATTAGAGATTTTGTTATTCGGGAAACCTCTCCGAGCCTCTTCCCGTCAACCACCACCGAGGCAACTCTATCCTTGTAATCATCATATGGCAACTTTATCCTCAAGCCATCAACCTTCAAAGTCACTGGGTTTGGAGATAGGGCATCCAAAACCTCCGGTACTTGCCTCTCTACCTCAGTCTTCACCAATGCCGGCTCTATAATTAAAGGGTCCAGATCCATCTCCTTTCTCCTCTCTTCGATCAATTTACCTGCGAGTTCCGACACCTTCCTCAACCGCTCTATCATATCTAGTGTCCTCGCCCTCTCCGGATATCTGCCTATGCCTCCTACGTAACCGCTCGCCCCTTCAATCTCCAACTGGGGGGGTCCTCCCGTAACTATTACTGGTATGGAGAGGTCCTTGAAGAGCTTTGACTTGAACTTCTTCAAACAGTGTTCAAAGTTTCCGAGTGTGAAAACCGCTAGGTCATGCTCTTCTATCAACTGCCTCTCCTGTATCGATGTATGGACTATCTTCTGACCCACTCCCCTTGCCAGCCCCATTATGTTCGTCTTGGCACCGTGCCTTCTCAAGTTCTCAGCTATATCGCAAGCTGGATGCGGGAGATGGTGCCTAGACAGCGTAGGTGCCACAACTGCGACTTCAGTCCCTATGAGTGGGGCATCTCTAAGTTTACCATTTACCTCAGTCACGAGCTCTTGTAGCCTCCCTGCCTCTTCCTCCGGGATTGCCAAATTCATTATAAGGTCCAGCCCGATCACAGTTTTTTGGATCACAAAGCCTCCAACATCGTCTACAAACTCCAGTAGGAGTTCATGTTTGTACATCCCACCTTCGAAGATAAAGTATTTCAACACTATACGTCCACCGCCAGGTCGGCCGCCATTCTCTTCCAATCCTCAGGGATGGGATCCTCCGCAGCTATTACCGTCAGGAGGTCCCCTTCCTTCATAGCATGCCTGACTCTAAACCCCTCAGGTATCACTCTGTTTACGAGCTCATTCACTTTTTCCGATACGCTAACCCTTTCCTTCCTTATTTTGAGTTCCCTTAAACTGTCCGGGTCTGCCCCCTTCACCACAATCTCTGTTCTTCCGGACTGCTCTACTTTGTCTCTTCCATAAGTGCTCCACAAAGTCTTGAGGGCATCTCCTAAGTCAATTTCATCCTCTAAGACGACCCTCACGTTTCCAGACTTATGTTCTAACCTTGCGAGTTCCCCCAATTTATTCTTGCTCTCGCGTTCCCTATATCTGACTTTAATCACGAACAGCGGAAGCTCTGGCTTTATGAGAACTGCGATCCCTAAAATGCTGCTCCCAAGTGCTAGGTCCTCTACATTCCTTTCAATAATGTGCCTGTACATCTCTCCCCCCTTGCTATCTGAAGAGATGACAATCATCTTCAATCAAAAATCCCCCTTCGCCTTTTCCATTAGGAAAGGGTTTTTGATTCTAGCCACCCTGCTCCTCCTCTATTATTTTTTTAAGCGTCAAAGCGTCCAACTTCTTGGTCTCCTTCTCCTTAACCTCCAAAATTTCCTTTGCATCCAGCGCTTTGGATACATTCTTCAAAACCTTCCTCTCGGCACCCAGCATGAAATATCCAGGTCTCGGCCCTCCGCCCCTTTTCGCCCTACATATCCTCTCGTCTCCTATCCTGTACCCTCTCACCTTGAAGAATATCCTGTTGGGATCCATCTCCCTCAGTGAATTCATTACCCTCTCTAACTCCGTCTCCTCTCCCTCGATTAGCAGCCCGTAGCAAGTCTCTTTGTAATTGACCCCACCCAATGACGCGACCTTCTCCATAAGCATGGAAGGCGTCAAATTTGAGTCTGGCGAAAGCACAACCAAAAAAGTCTTTATCATCTGACACCCTCCATCATGTAGACTCTTTTTCCCTCCCTCAACCCTCTCAACACGCCCATGTTTTCCAGAACTCTGCCCACAAGGTTGGTCCCGTCAAAGCTCTCTGCTGTGGGGCCAAACTTCTCGCTCTCTGCTAGCCTGATCCCGACCATCCCCGCGAACTTTTTGACAGAGTTTGTGACTCCAATCTCTCCGGAACGCACCATTCCTTTGGGTGTGTTCTCTGGCATCACAGACCTTCCCAAACTCTCGTCACCTTTGAATAATACAACTTCTTTTGTTGAAAAGAACACATCCAGTCTCCCAACACGTCTAAGATCCAATCCTGTCACTCTTCGGAAGTATCTAACAGAGTTTGGGGCACTCATCTCATCCAATTGAACCTTTAGTATCTGATCTTCCGGGAGCCCCACACACCTTACCTGCCCCTCCCTGTAAATCTCTAACGTTGTGGCGGGATAGTGCTCAACCACGATCCCTTCATCCCCAGCATACCCCTCTCTGATATGTTTGATTCCATGTCTCTCTAACACTTTAGCAACTTCCCCTTGACTTCTCCCGAGCAGGTCCAGCCTGTCTGGGTTAAGAACAACCTCTATCAAATCTCCTCCTCCGGCAACGTCCGCAAGCTCAACTCCTTTCACAACGTACCCAACTATGGTATGGTTTTTTGAAATCCCCGCCTTCTTAAGATATATGTACACAGATCCCGCATTGTTTCCGGAGCTCCTGACCGAAACAACCCCTCTATCCCTGACTCCCAAGCCCTCGCTTTTTATTGAGATAAGTTTGGTCTTGTCATGTGCAATAAACCGGCTCGTCTTCCTTGTCGCAGTAAAACCTTCGGTGAGTGCGTTATATACATGTTCGACGCAAACTGGGGACTGGGGGTCCAAAACTATCTCCATCTTCGTGAAAATCCTGTCCCCCTCGCTCAATTTGTGATCTCTCCCAGCACGAACCAATGATCTGGGGTCAAACTTTCTCTCCAGGACAGGCACTATATTAAGAATCTTGTCCCCTGTCTTTAAAGTGTCTAGTAAATGTCTGCCATAAACCACGCGCCCCAAAACACTGCAGCCTTTCGGCGGGAAATAAAGGGCACTATGGGTCCTCTTACCGAAAACAAGGTGCGAATTCTCATTGCTGAAACCGGATAGGCTCACCGTAATTTCATACCTTCTTAACTCTACGTCTTCTTTAGAAGGCACAAAATCTGTTTTTGTGGGTCCGAAGACCACCGCATCGATAGTTGCCCACCTAACACTACAACCCTCAAAACTCTTATAGGCCTGTTTCCATCTCTTTAACTCTTCATCACACTCCCATCTCAGTATCATCTTACCGCGCGATGTTTGCACTTCGTAAAGGTTTGTGGATATGCTCTCCACATCTATCTTTCTCTTGACCGAGACTATGTAACCATCTTTGATTTTTATCCCAACTCTATCGAAGAACTCTCCCAAACTTTCATTCTCACGTGCTTCCATCTCAGTCCCGTCAACCACGACCTTCAAATCGTCATCCCTACCTTTTTCAATGGAGGCTCTATTAATTAACCTTTACAGATAAAATAATTCTTGCTGTTTTACGGCCAGAATTTCCTACTTTTAATATCGGATGGGTCGCTACAAAATCACTTATGCCCATCCCTTCGACACTCTTATTTTTGGTCCAGATCGCGTGAGCCCGTTCAAGTCCAAACCGGGGTAAAGGAGGCAGAGGCAA
>CAZZJY010000015.1:0-5772 GCA_964654895.1 uncultured Nitrososphaerota archaeon | reverse complement strand
CAAAGCTCTACAAAGAACTATTTCCGTTCGAATCTCCACCAAAGATCCATTGGGACGGGGTGATGGTGCCACAAGAGATCCCCGACCAGCTATGGATAACTGACACGACATTCAGGGACGGGCAACAGTCTAGGGACCCATACACTGTTGAGCAGATAATCGACCTCTACAAATTCCTCAACAGGATAGGTGGTCCAAAGGGCAAGATACTCATGACCGAATGCTTCCTCTACACAAAGCGCGACAGAGAAGCCGTTTCAAGTGCAAGGGCCTTGGGTTTAAAGTACCCAATAATAAGCGGCTGGATCAGGGCTAGCAAAGAAGATTTAAAGCTTGCCAAGGAGGCAAAACTTGAAGAGGTCGGCATGCTGTCATCGATATCAGACTACCACATCTTCTACAAATTCAAAGGACTGAGCCGATCTCAGGTTGTCTCCAAGTACTTGGAGGTAATCGAGGAAGGTCTAAAGTCTGGCATAGTGATGAGGGCACATATAGAGGACTGCACAAGGTCCGACATTTTGGGCGTGGTAGTCCCCTTCGTAAAAAAACTGATGCGGCTTTCCGACAAGTACGGTCTCCCGGTCAAGGTAAGGATACCCGACACTTTGGGTCTTGGGGTGCCATGGCCACAGGCGGCGCTTCCAAGGAGCGTTCCAAAGATAGTGTGGATCCTACGCCACATAGCTGGCGTGCCCTCTGAGTGGCTCGAATTCCATGGGCACAACGACTTCCATATGGGCATAGCCAACGCTACTGCTGCCTGGATGTACGGCGCCTCACTCAACAATACGACCCTCTTCGGGATAGGCGAAAGGGCTGGAAATGTCCCCTTAGAGGCCATGGTCTTCATGTACGCTGCCCTTAAGGGCACACTTGATGATATGGACACCCTTGCCATAACTGAAGTTGCGAGGTACTATAGGCGGGTGATAGGCTACCATATACCATCTTATTACCCAATAGTGGGCAAGAACTTTAACATAACAAGGGCTGGGATACATGCTGATGGCGCCCTCAAGAACATCGAAATGTACCTCCCGTTTGATACGGAGAAACTACTCGGAGTTCCACCCGGGGTCTCCATCACGCCCTATTCAGGAAACGCAGGTGTGGCCTTTTGGATAAATTACTACTTCAACCTTAAGAACAGCGAGAAGGTCGACAAAGATCATCCGGGCGTCCTAAAGATCTACCAAGATGTGCTGAAGCGCTTCGAGGAAGGCGAGGCCCTGACGATCTCCGACAAAGAAAAGCTTTTGTTGGTAAAGAAGCACATGCCTGAGTTCTTCGACAAGAACAAGAGTAAGATAAACCCCCTCTAAAAATACAAAACAAACGGAAGGATGCATTTCGAGCAGGACACAAGACTTTTTATTAAAAACTGAATATACATTTAAGTGATGGGGCAGGCAGACCTTGGTGGGTGCTGACCCAACGCCGGTGCGAAAACCTTGGAGCCAATGGAAGAACTAAAAATGGGAGAACTTAGACCGGGGCAAGTCATCCCAAATAACAAAAAGTCCGCCTCCCCATACTGATTAGGAGTTGAGATGTTGCCCAAAAAAATCGTCAGGGGATTTTTAAGGAGCGATGGTACCCCCAACTTCTCCTCAGCCGTATATTCACGACCGAAAGAATTGGAATACATAATGCAGAAGCCGGTCCACTCCGCCACCTCGAGGTCACCCATAATCCGCGGCATAGACACCATGATATCCAAAGGCGTGAGAAGACTTCCCGTCGTAGGTCCTAAAGGGATACTCCTTGGAATAGTGACAGCAACGGATTTCGTGAACTTTTTTGGTGGCGGGGATTACTACAGAATTGTTGAGCGCCGACATGGTGGGCGTTTCTTCTCCGCCCTCTATGAGCCAATCGAGTCCATAATGAGCACTGATGTAGTATATGCCGACATCCGCGAGCCCTTTTCATCAGTCCTGGAAAAGATGCTCGTGAAAAACGTGGGGGCGGTACCAATCGTAGATCAGTCAAAATCTCTCCTCGGAATAGTAACAGAGTACGATGTGGTTCGGTACCTCTCTGGCAGGGTGCTTTCAACAAAAGTGAGAGATCATATGACGAGAAACCCGGTATTTGCGTCACCTGAGACCTCTATAAAGTCCGCAGCAAAACTGATGGTCTCTAATGGCTTTAGGCGCCTGCCCCTCAAATCCGAGAGCGGCATTGTTGGGATAGTGACCACAACAGACATAATTCGCTATTTCGGGGAGGGTTCAGTTTTCAGGCAAATCCTTCTCGATGAGATGGACGCTGTGCTGAGCACGCCTGTCAAGGAAATTATGCGCACAAACGTTGTAAAAGTTAGCGGTGACCTCCAGGTGGGGGAGGCCGCTCCACTCATAAGGAGCAGCGGCGTAGGCGCCGTGCTTGTCGAAGAGGGTGGAGAGGTGGTCGGGATACTGACAGAACGCGACCTGTTAATGGCCCTAGCCATTGAGTGATCATAGCGAAAAACATATAATACCTCCCTAAACTTTTAAACTGAAGAATCAAATATAGTAATGGTTTGTGTCACGTTATTGTATAGTGGTGAGATAAATGTTCACACCTCCAGGACTGGGATACGATCGGGCGATTACAATATTCTCGCCCGACGGGCGACTCTTTCAGGTAGAATATGCCCTGGAGGCGGTCAGGAGAGGGTGGACTGCTCTGGGCATACGGTGCGTTGATGGTGTTGTTTTGGCGGTGGAGAAGAAGAAAATAAGCCCTCTTATAGACCCGTCCTCCATGGAAAAGATCCTAAAAATAGACGACCACGTGGGTGCGACTTTTGCCGGTCTCTCTTCCGATGCCCGCATATTGATCGACAGGGCAAGGCAGGAGGCTCAGATTAACAGGCTTTTATATGACGATATCATAGACGTGGAGGTCTTAACCAAGAAGGTTAGCGAAGTGAAACAGCTCTACACCCAGCATGCGGGCGTCCGACCATTCGGCGTAGCCCTCTTGATCGCGGGTGTTGACAAATTTGGACCAAGGCTTTTCATGACGGAGCCTAGTGGCGCATATGCGGGATACTTCGCGGTGGCCATAGGAGCGGGGAGCCAGACCGTGACAGAATTCTTTGAGAAAAATTACGACTTCAACATGACCTTGGACTCAGCTATACCTCTCGCACTCAAAGCCCTTGCCACAGTCGTAGAGGGTGGGATGGATCCCACTAGGATAGAGATGGCTATAATCAGGAAGGATACCGGCAGGTTTGAACTGATCCCAAGCGACATTCTGCAAAAGTACATAGCACAAGTGAAGGCGGGAGAAAATGCCTAAGGAGAAATCGGTAGTTGCCCGCCTCTCCGTACACGGAGAGCACTTTGAGATACTGGTTGACCCTGACTTAGCATGGGAATTCAAAAACGGGAAAGATGTAAACTTCAAGGATCTTCTGGTGAGCGAGATCGTCTACAAAGACGCTAGGAAGGGCGAAAAAGCCTCGGACGAATCACTGATAAAGAACTTCGGTACTGCCGACATTAAGGCTGTCGCCAGCGCGATAATAAAGAAGGGCGAGCTTCAGCTCACAACCGAGCAGCGCCGGCAGATGGTTGAGAATAAGAGGAAGCAGATCGTGGCGTTTATAGCGCGAAACTGTGTCGACCCCCAGACTGGTACACCTCACCCACCGTTGCGGATTGAAAATGCAATGGACAATGTCCGCATCAACATCGATCCATTTAAGCCTGTTGAGGAGCAGGCCCAGGAGGTCATCAAGGCTCTGAGGACCACTCTCCCACTGAAGATCAGCCAAGTTAGCATGATGGTTCAAGTGGGAAAAGAGAATGCTGGCAAAGTGAAGAATTACCTTACTAAGACGGGGAATGTGGTGAAATCCGACTGGCTATCCGATGGATCTTGGAAGGGAGAGGTTGTTGTTCCGGCGGGGATGCAGCAGATGATAATAGATCGCCTCAACGAACTCACTCGCGGCAATATTGAGGTCAACATTATAAAGAAAATTTGAAATTTAATGGAATTGAAGAGTGAGGTGTTCAAAATTCCAACAAATTTTAGCGCCAGACAACTTGTTGTGCCTGGATTCCTGCTAGCAGAGGGCAAATATGAGGCTGGTCCAAACGTCTACAAGGAAGGTGAAAGGTTATACTCGACAGTAATAGGTCTGGCAGAGTTGAGAAATAATACGGTAACTGTCATCCCGCTGAGGGGCTGCTACATACCCTCAGTCGGAGATGTCGTGATAGGTAAGGTCGTGGACGTGATAACCACCGCTTGGATGCTGGATATTCGATCCCCTTGGCTGGGCGTGCTCTTCGCTAAGGAGCACCTTTCCAAACCCCTAAACGTCATGAAAGAGGATGCTCGCGATTACCTTGATGTTGGTGAGATGATCATCGCCAAGGTAATATCGTTTGACAGGACTAAGAACCCTGCTCTGACCACTAAGGAGCAAGGGCTCGGGAAGATCCAAAGGGGCACAGTCATAGAGGTGGATCCCACCCGAGTTCCAAGGATAATCGGAAAGAAGGGTTCGATGATAAGCATGCTCAAAAAAGATTCTGGTTGCCAGATATACGTTGGCCAGAATGGCAGGATATGGATATCCGGGAAGAACCGTGAAGACGAGGCTTTGGTCGCAGGGGCAATCAAAAAGATAGAGGCTGAGGCCCACACGACCGGGCTCACTGACAGAATTCACGAGTACCTTATAAAAAACAGGATGTGATATTATGGATAAAAAACTGATAACCGAAGATGGTAGACGGCTGGATGGTCGAAGGTTTGACGAGCTTAGGCCTATCAAATTCCAGATAGGTGTTTTGAAAAATGCCGATGGCTCAGCATATGTCGAGTGGGGTCGAACTAAGATCTTGGTCGGGGTGTTTGGACCCAGAGAGTCTCACCCGAAGCACTTGGCAATGCCAGACAGGTGCCTTATAAGGGCCCGTTACCACATGGCGCCGTTCTCAGTCGAGGAACGGAAGTCTCCTGCACCGTCGAGGAGAGAGATCGAACTGTCGAAGGTCATTCGTGAGGCGCTTGAACCAGCTATCTTTGTGGAACTCTTCCCCCGGACAACGATCGATATATTTGCAGAAGTGTTGCAGGCGGATGGTAGCACGCGATGTGCAGCCATCTCAACAGCTGCGCTTGCCTTAGCGGATGCTGGTGTACCTATGCGTGACTTGGTTTCCAGCGTAGCGGTTGCAAAGGTGGACGGCACTCTAGTTCTCGACGTAATGGACATGGAGGACAAACTTGGCGACTCAGACATGCCACTGGCAATGATGCCTTCGAGGAATCAGATCACACTCATACAGATGGACGGACTCCTCACTCATGAAGAGTTCATAAAGTCCGTTGAGCTGGCAAAAAAAGGCTGCATGGAGGTCTATGCAAAGCAGAGGGAGGCGCTAGACTCCCACTTCAGAGTAGCTGGTAAGGAGGAGGCATAAACTTGACAAACCAAATAATCCCTGCTGTAAAGAGACGCCAAATAATTGAGCTCGCCGAGACCGGCAAGAGGATGGACGGGCGTAGCCTAACAGACCTAAGAAAGGTCGAGATCAAAACTAATGTGGTGGAGAAGGCGGAGGGCTCGGCCACGGTGAAATTTGGGGACACTTACGTGATAGCCGGGGTGAAATTTGAGATTGGTGAGCCTTTCCCAGACACGCCCAACGAGGGCGTGATGTCAGTCAGCGCAGAGTTCGTACCATTGGCATCACCCGGCTTTGAGACGGGTCCCCCTGACGAGAACGCCATAGAACTTGCCCGGGTGGTCGACAG
>CAZZJY010000014.1:0-7710 GCA_964654895.1 uncultured Nitrososphaerota archaeon | reverse complement strand
AGCTGGGCGGCGAGAGTCAGGAGCTCAAGGAGTAGTTGGCAAAAAAGCCCGGTCCCCACAGCCGTAGGTGTTTTCCTCAAGTAATCACTATAACCTCTTTATCTGTCGTTAGAAGCGTGTGCTCTGCCTGCGCCACAGCCTTTCCACTCCTCTCAACCAGTACTGGATACTCGTAGAGGAAGTGCTCTGAGACTAAGCGTTCCGTCAAATTATAGCCGCTGAGGTTAAATACCCACCTCCTGGCAAATGGTAGTGTCTTGTAACTTTTAATCAGCCCCTCAAAATAGCTCCTGGCGGGCTGGTCTTTTGGTCCCTTCAACTTGACTACATGCAGAATGTTCCCAGGCAACCCATTCACGACCTCTCCCGCAGCATCAGGCAGCGTCACGAACGGCTCTATGGCATACAAAGACCACGCCTCGAATCTGCCACCGTCTCTAGTTGCGACGTTCGGGACGCTCACTCCTGCATGAATGGTGTACCTTGAGATCTGGTGCCCGGTGAGGTTTGATATTGGCTTAAACCCGCGGGACTTAATGGCCCTCTCAACCACCGTTCCAACATCCGAGATCTTTCCGCCCACCCTCACAGTTTCGAGCGCTCTCTCAAGCGCCTCCTCCGCCACACCTATCATCTCTTCATAATCTGAGCCCAGCGATACCGTCACGGCAGAATCCGCCACAAATCCATTAATATGGGCCCCTAGGTCCACCTTCACGAGCGCTCCCCCACGGATCACGGTCTCATCCCCTGGGGGGGAGGTGTAGTGGGCGCCTATGTTGTCTATACCCACGTTGCATGGGAATGCGGGTTCCCCGCCCAACCTCCTGATCTCCTCCTCGACTCTCTCGCAGACCTCCAAAACTTTGGCACCTTCGCGCACGATTGATGCAGCCCTCCTCCTCACCTCTCTGACTATCTTTCCCGCCCTGAGTATGCACTCCACCTCTTCTTCTGTGAACATAGCCCTACTACCCCATCAGCAACCGCTCAGTTCTCCTCCAGGCTTCTTATCTGAACACATGAGTACGATTTAGGATGTACTCGCCGACAGAGTTAAAAACACTTCCCCTCAAATTGAGTAGAGTGGTATCTATGTGCGTTCTTGGCAAGGATAAACTCATAGAGCTGAACCAAAAGTACAATATTATTACTCCTTTCAATGAGGCGCAGCTCGACGGCGACAGCTACATCCTCACGGTTGGGCAGGACACAACGTTACATTATCTCGAACACCAGAACGTCATATCCCACGAGATAGTATTCACGCCCCCAAACTGCATAGCCTACCTCACAGCCAAGAGCAGGTACGGAAGGATGGGTCTCTCTTTCCTCAACGCCGCTAAGGTCCACAGCGGGTTCTGTGGGAGGCTGGCTCTGGAGATTGTCAACCTCAGCAATGACAGGAGACCAATAACCATCAAGAAGGGCGACCCATTCATGCACATCGAGTTCATCACCAGAGAGGGCGCACCCTCTCCATATGAAGGGGAGTACCAGTTCCAGTACATGACCAACGAAGAGATCAATCATTACCTCCCCATACTCAAGAAGACGATCCCAAACTTCGAGTCCCTTTCAAAACTTTGGCTGAAGAAGAAGTTGAACCACTGACCTACTCGAACAGAAAATCTACTCCGTGAACTTCCAGAGCTCGTCTCCGACATGATGCACGTTCTTAACGGCTTTTCCTTTCTTTTTCTCCCTGATGTCCTTAGGATCCATCAGCATGACGCCGACCGCCAGTGGTTTTCTGTACTTCTCCTCGACGACTACTACAACACTCCCAGGGAGCGCCCTGTCTTCCACTTCCCTTATACCAGGCGCCATGATGTCCGCCCCATTAACTATGAAGGGAACAGCCCCCATATCCACGACCACTTTTGGCAATGTGTCAATGATCTCTTGGCAGGCTCGCAGACAAGGCACAAGAATTTCCTTCACGCGGAAGAGGAGGGGTTTGCCACTCTGCAAATACACGATTTCCCCCTTTGCGGTCTCGAGCAGCTCGATAGGTCTCTTTCTGTCAAGTAATTCGTAAACGGATGAGTACTTCTCTCTGACCTCTTCAAGCAATTCCTTCTGCTCTTTAGAGCTCAAAGGATGCCTTTTTTTTATGATCAATTTCAATATCTCCGATAGGCTTAAATAACGTCTCTCATAAACCGAGATTGCTAATTAACCTTTACGGCAGGAATGAGTCATGAGTGAATATGGTGCCACTGAAATGCTCACGGAATCCCTTGGCTCCTTTGTCCTAGTCAAATTGAAGGGGGGCAGGGAGGTACGTGGGCTGATGAAGAGCTTCGACCAACATTTGAACCTAGTTCTGGAGAATGCTGAGGAACTGGTGCAGGACAGAGAGCCCAAGAAACTCGGGACAATAATTGTCCGAGGAGACAACGTGGTAATAGTATCGCCATCGCCGAGGTGATCTGGATGAAGGGCACAACCTCCATGGGGAGAATGGGACGCGGAAAGACACACATCACTTGCAGAAGGTGTGGTAACCACAGCTACAACATAAGAAAGAAGTTCTGCGCTGCATGCGGCTACGGAAAGACTCCTAGGCGAAGGGACTAGAGGGGGCTAATTTTTGTCACAGGAAAAAGAGAAATTGCCCCTCTCAGAATTTTACAGGGTAATCGACTACATTACAATATCCAAGTCCCAGAAGTGGTGGTCTGCTGCAGTTCTGACCGAGGCCTATGGAAAGAGGACAGTGGCCCTCTACCTGTGGACCAACAAGAACGGCAAATGGACACGTAAGCACAAGTACGTGATCAGCAGCAAAAACGACTGGGCGACCGTGAAGAACGCCGTAGAAGCCCTCCTCGAGAAGATCTCTCAATGAAGAACCAAAAGAGTAACGTTAAAAAAGGGCCTCAATAAAAAAAGAGGCTAGGGCCGGTAGCTCAGACTGGCAGAGCGCCCGCTTGGCAATGCGGGCCAGGAGCTGCCACCGCACCAGAGTGCGGGAGGCCACGGGTTCAAATCCCGTCCGGTCCACCATGTTCCTTTTAAATTCTGACAAAACACCTGTTCTCTGGGACAATAGGTTAAACTTTTGGGGACACTCAAGCGAGATTTCAATCAAATGTACTTTTCGTCTTCTAATTTCTTAAGTCTCCCCATCAAGGTCCTCTCTACTAGCATCATAACCTTCTTCTGAACCATGGCTATCTCTTGGCTCTGTTTCTCTAACTGTTCTGTTATCGTCTTCTGCAGGTCCTCAGGAGATACCGGCTTGACAAGGTATGCGTCCGCCCCAAAATTCAGGGCCTTTATCGCGCTCTCGAGGGAGGCATGCCCTGTTAGTATTATCTTCCTGGTTCTGGGGAAATTGCCTTGGATTGAACCTCTTCAGCAAATCGATTCCAGAGATATCTGGTAGGAAAGGATCTATTATGGCGATGTTGTATTTCTTATTTTGGATTCTTTGCTCTGCCTCCTATCCTGTGCTGGCGATCTCAACCCTGTACCCTTTCGCCTCCAGCAGCATCCTCATTGAATCGCTGAGCTCTTTTTCGTCTTCGACTATGAGAATATCCACGGAACTAAATTCCAGCGGCATTTCCTCCAAGGTTGCTATACTAAAGTATGCCTATTGTAATAATGTTTTCTTACTGTGCCGCTTAAAAACCAATTGTAGTTTCCCTTCTTACATCCAACTCATAGAAAAGGACTTGATCTGATAAGGAACAAAATTAGGCGCGTTTACGCTGGACGCTGGATTAATTATCCGAGAGTCTCCTTTGGCAGGTGCCATAGCAACGGTCGTCTTTGGGTGGCTCGCAGATAAATTTGGCTTCGGGTCGAGAAGGATCTTGCTAGGTCTTGGGTTGACAATATCTGGACTTTCGCTCTTAATGATTGGATGGTATCCACACCTGCCAGCGGCTGCTTATGTCGGGCTTGTCTTCCTCGTGGGGACATTTACCGAGGGCCTTGACGCCGTTTACTTCTTGGTCGTCATGAATAAGTTCGGGAAAGCAGGCAAGGCTGGAACACCCTATGGAAGCCTGAACGCGGTGGGCAAAGTCTTCGGGACATTCTCCTCGGCAATACTTGGCTTTGTGCTGACCATTTCGGATTGGGTCTCTGCCTTCACCCTGCTTGCCATACTTGGCTTCATTGGTACTGCTTTGATGCTCCCAGTCACTGCAGCTTGTATAAGGGGCGACATAGAATGATTTTTGCCTTTTTCCTTACCTTTTTCCATTTCTTTTCCTTTCTCTCCTCTCTTCCTTTAACTTCCTTACCTTTGGTCCCTTCACTCTTTCGTTCCGTTCCATCTACTCGCGGACATCCATCAAAGAGAGGTTTATCTGTCTAACAAACCTATTCGCCTTTAACCCATCTATAAGGCCCTTCAACCTCTGGGCCTCTCCTCTGACAACAATAACTTCTAGGCATGCATCCTCATTCACATGGAAGTGGAAGAATGCTGAGATGATGTCGCCAAACTCATGCTGAAGCTTCAGCTGTTCCTCTCCTTTCTCATTCTTGTTGTAGAGGACAGTCAGCGTTGCGACGACTCTTCCCTTAAGACTCTCAACACCCCTGTACTCAGATATGTATTTCCTGAGTGCCTGCCTGAGGACCTCTGACCTGCTGGCGCACCATTCCCTGCCCAATACCTTATCCAGCTCCGCAAGCAAATCGTCCGGGATTGATAAGCTTATGACAACCATAATCTAGCCCCACACTTGCCTTTAACTCTTTTAGCTATATCTCTAGTTTTTGTTTTAGCTTTAGTTTTACTTTTGTACTTAATTTCTGATTTCACATTTGAAAATATTTTGCAAATATTTCCATTGTGACTATCAATTATCCCCCGGGATGATCTTTCCCCAAGAGATTGCACTTGGCTCTGACCAGAACCACAATCAAAGGTCAAACTTAAGCCTAAACCTATCCCCAAATCAAAATCCAGATCTGAATCTAACTTTAAACTTATGTTTTGCATCGTTCACTTCCCCCTCCTAACCATAGCGGCGGTGGCCAAGTAAATCAGCACCATGGTGAAGACTATTACTCCGCTAGTAGCCACGTTATAAAATGTTGAGACTACTATCCCTGCCACCACACTTGTCAACCCTATTAGAACTGTTGAGGTGATGGTCTTTGCAAAAGAGGCTCTAAGTTGCAGCGCCGTCAACGCTGGGATGACTATAAGCGCTACAACCAGTATTATCCCTATTATCTTTATGGAAAGTGTTACTGTTATCGCGACTATCAAGTTGAACATGGTCAATATGGCATTTACTGGTACGCCCATCATCCTCGCACCCCTTTCATCAAACGTGATCGCTAAAAGCTCCTTGTGGAATACTGTCAGGAAGGCTATAATGACTATGCCCAGCATTAAGATCATCAACAGGTCAGACCTGCTGATGGTTAGTATGGAACCAAATAGATAACTGAAGAGATCCACACCGAACCCGCCGGCAATGCTTATGATAATTAGCCCAGTAGAGAAGCCGACGGCGAGCATCAAGGCTATGGCTGAGTCGGACTCTGCTAGCCCCTTCCTCTTCATATGGCTAATGCCAAAGACCGACACAATAGATATGCCGAGCGCAGTTATTAGAGGGTCTACCCCCAAGAGTAGCCCGAGCGCCACACCACCAAAAGCCGTGTGTGCCACCCCGTCCACGATCATCGCCTCCTTCCTTAGCACGAGAAATAGACCGATCCACGCACATGCAAAGCCCGCCGCCACACCTCCCAAAACGGCGTTCTGGAAGAACTGATACCCCAGCAACTCCACCAGCGACGCAGAAGGACTGATGAAGCCCGTCAGACCTGCACCGTCAATTATACCATTTAGGCCAGCTGCGCCCACAGCCCATATCAAGCCTTGAACTCCCCCCTACATTCATGCCTATGGAAAATAAAATGGAAGTGCTCCCCATACGCTTTCCTCAAAACCCCCTCTATGTCTACATCTGGTCTGATCTCCGCGACATTAACCTCCTTGTTAACGCATATCACCTTTGACATCCTGCAGAAGACCGCTGAAAGATCATGAGACACCATCATTATCGTTATACCTTTCTTTTGGTTAAGGTCGCTCATCTTCTGGTAGAACTTCTCCTGCGTGACGGCATCTATGCCTGCCACAGGCTCGTCTAGGATTATCACATCTGGGCCTCTAACCAAAGCCATGGCAACGAACATCCTCTGCTTTTGACCACCGGAGAGTTCCCCTATCCTCCTTTCCGCGACTTCCGAGAGGCCCATGAACTCCAGGGCAGAATCAACCTCGTCCCAGTCTACTTTGCCAAGCCGCCTCCCAATTTTTTTCCTTCCGAGCCTCCCCAACGAAACTAGCTCCCTGACCGATAGCGGGAAGTTGGCGTCGAAGTTGATGGCATCTTGAGGGACAAATGCCACCCTCTCCCACTCATCAAAAGACTCAATGCTCTTCCCAAAAAGCCTAATTGTGCCGCTCGCCTTCGGGATCTGCCCCAGGAGCGCCAGGAGCAGAGTGGTCTTCCCGCCCCCATTTGGACCGACTATTCCAACATAGTCCCCCTTCAAAACCTCGAAGTTCGCATCCTTTATCACAATAGAACCCGACCTGTTCACACTGAGATCTCTCACCTCAATTACCACATCCTTACTCATTCCTTCTCACACCCTCCAAGTTGATTTGAAAGCTTTTCGAATAGAGGTTTTTCGACCTGTAACAACATGATTTGAGCTGGGTGGATTGATACGATCTGGGCTTTGCATTTTTCCCCTCCCTCATGGGTCCCTCAGCCCTACTTTGAGCGCCTCAAGGTTTGCCTCTAGCTGCCCCAGGTAATCTTTTCCGTCCGCGGGTCCCAAGGCGAGATAGAGTTTCATAACTTGCACATCCCATCCAGTCCTCGCCTCGACCTCACTCTTCAGCGCCATCACGTATGAAGCAGAGTAGGCGGGGTCTAAATAGATCACTCTAATGTTGTATCTAGTCATCATGTCCACAAGGTCTCTGATGGCTTGGATGCTCGGTTGCTGGTCTGCAGAGATGCCTATTACCCCCTGCTGCCTGAAACCGTACCTCGCTGCCAGGTAACCGTAAGCCTCATGAGCAACAATGATTACCTCCTTTGTCTTGTTGGCGAGCTCCTTCTGGTACCTTTCGTCCAAATCTTCTAGGCGATTTTTTAGAGCCTCAAACCTCTCTTGGTAATATTTCATGCCCGAAGGGTCCTTCTCAACCAGCGAAGAAAAAATTCTCTCTGCTTGCCTGACAGCCATGTAAGGTGACAACCATATGTGTGGATCATGATCGCACCGACCTTCAGCAGGGCTGCCTTCATGCTCATGCCCACTCCCTAATTGCAGAAGCTCAAGTCCTTGGCTGGTGTCTACAACGAGCTTTCCGCTCGTGTTTACGGAATTTAAGATATCCTCCATCCACCAGTCGAGCCCTCCCCCGTTGAGTAAAATAACATCCGCATCGCTCACGGCGACCATGTCCGACATGGAAGGCTGCCAAGAGTGGACCTCTGTGTTGTACGGAATCATGGTCTTTACAGAGACCCTGTCCCCGCCTATTTCCCCAGCCATGTAGGCCAATGGATAGAATGTCGCCAGGACCTTTAACTTTGAGTTGGATGCATTTTCGGGGTTCTGGAAGAATGTCGATAGCGTTACAGCAGATATTGTTAAAATCAGTAGAAGGGCTAGCCGCTTCCTCCTCAATCGCTACACCTA
>CAZZJY010000013.1:0-2679 GCA_964654895.1 uncultured Nitrososphaerota archaeon | reverse complement strand
TACCCGTCCTAGAGCTGGACAAAATCCCCCTTGACAAAAAAATAATAGAAATGTCAAAGGTAAAATCCCAGAGATAGAATTAAGGCGACGGGCTGCGGAGGGCCTGTTCTGAGTTTTGAGAGATTTTGCATTGTGAGTGATTTTGTATTATGTTTGTGGTGGTCCAAAACCTCAAATTCGCATATCCATATTTTTATACCCCGAATTATTTAACGTAGTTAGGTGCCCTTTATGGACTACATGGTGAAAGACATCGGATTGACGGAGAGAGGGAAAAATTTACTAAAATGGGCAGAGGATCACATGCCTGTCTTAATGGAAATTAGAAGGCGGTTCTCCGTTGAAAAGCCCTTTGAGGGGGTCAGGATTGGTGCGTGTCTCCATGTGACGAAGGAGACCGGTGTGTTGGTGAGAACTCTCAAAGCAGGCGGAGCCAGCGTTGCCCTCGCAGCTTCTAATCCCCTCTCAACACAGGATGAGGTCGCGGCAGCCCTAGCAGTTGAGGGGATAAATGTCTACGCATGGAAGGGCGAGACAAAAGAGGAGTATTACAACTGTATTTCCTTTGTCCTGAAACATCAGCCCTCAATAACTATGGATGATGGTGCTGATCTAGTGACCGAGCTGCATTCGGGGAAGTGGAACTTCAAGGTCGTAGGGGGCACGGAGGAGACAACAACTGGCGTCATGAGGCTCAAGGCCATGGCAGATCGTGGGATCCTTAAGTACCCCATAATAGCAGTGAACAATGCAGAAACAAAGTGGGATTTTGACAACGTTTATGGGACGGGCCAGAGCACGATCGACGGTATTATGAGGGCCACAAATGTGCTCTTGGCAGGGAAGAAATTCGTTATAGCAGGGTATGGACACTGTGGCAGGGGCCTCGCAGCCAGGGCGAGGGGCATGGGCGCACATGTTATAATCACAGAGGTTGATCCGATAAAGGCTTTAAAGGCAGTCATGGACGGGTTTGACGTCATGCCAATGGAGGAAGCTGCAAAAGTGGGAGATATCTTTGTGACCGCCACTGGGAACAAGAGCGTCATAAGGAAGGAGCATTTCGAGGTTATGAAGGACGGCGCGATCTTGGCTAATACCGGGCACTTCAATGTCGAGATAGACCTGAAGGGGTTAGAGGAATTAAAGGTTGGTAAGTTAAAGATAAGGGACTCTGTCGAGGAGTACTCCATGAGAGATGGGAGAAAGTTGTACCTGCTGACAGAAGGGAGGCTTGTGAACCTTGCCGCCGCAGAGGGACACCCCAGCGAGGTGATGGATATGAGTTTCGCCAACCAAGCACTCTCGGTTGAGTACCTGCTGAAGAATGCAAAGGGTATGAGGCCAGCAGTTTACGACGTGCCAAGGGAGATAGACGAGACCGTAGCGAGATTAAAACTCCAAATGATGGGGATCAGAATAGATAAAATGACCGATGAACAGTTGGGCTACATAAGAGGATGGTGGGAGGGGACAGAATGATGGACATGAAAGAGGCGGCAGAGAAGATCTACAAGTATGTCAAACCCAAATCCCGGATAGTTGGTATAAAATTTTTGAAAAGTAGGACAGAGGCAGAGGGAATGCTCAAGACTTTGAGGAGGCCAAGAAAGAGACTCACCATCTGTCAGATCATAAATACTGCAAGGCTTTATGGATGGACCTGGACAGTATTCTCGGAGGATGCTGACTGTGTGCTTGGATCCTCAGTCCTTGGGCTGAGAGATGTTGATGAAAGTTTTCAGAGCGGGGAGATCTTCACAAAGCTCGGATATGTTAAGGACAGGGAAGTTGCGAAGAAGTTTGCGGATTCGGTGCCTAAAATCAAAGAGAGGAAAGAAGGGTTTGTGGTCGGGCCTCTGGAGGGGCTCGAAGTTGAGCCTGACCTGATAATCATATACGGCAACGGTGCTCAGATGATGAGGATCATAAACGGGGCGGTCTATGCGACTGGTGAGAGGCTCACCTTCGGTGCCATAGGCGATATTGGTATATGTGGAGATGGCATTGCCGAGGCTTACAACACCCAGAAACCACAGTTGGTCGTTGCCTGTTATGGTGAGAGGAGGTTTGGGCACACTTCGGACGACGAGATAGCCATGGTGATACCATTCAGACACTTAGAAAAAGTTGTGGAGGGTTTGGAGAAGACGCACAACGCAGGCGTCAGGTACCCGATCCCCATAGCCGCAACCATTGCCGAATTGGAAATGCCAGAAGTCCTGAGAGTCTCGCCTAAGGAGAAAGGGCAGCCCTGACCATAGCCTTGAGGTTCTTTGTCGGTGTGCGTGGTGCTATTCCGCAACTCGGTGCCAGGATGTCAACTCCCGAAGCTATCGCCTGCTTTGAGGCCCTGAAGACCTCCTCCTCGGTACCTGTCAAAAGGACGCCCGCAGAGGGAATGTTCCCAACAATTGCAACCCTTTTGTCCTTGAGGATGGATTTTGCTGTTGACAAGTCAACCTTCTCCTCTATGCTCAGAGCTGAGAAACCACAGTCAGCCATATGGTTTAGAATGGGTGTGGCGTTTCCACATATGTGCAGGATTGACTTCCCCGCAGCGCTTGCGACGTTTTTAAGGGGGTTTTTGGAGAACTTCTCGAACATCCTCGGGCTAAGGACAGAGGGCGATGCGGTGGGGTCAGCAGGAGCGACTATATCCGCGCCCTCCTTTACGAG
>CAZZJY010000012.1:0-3740 GCA_964654895.1 uncultured Nitrososphaerota archaeon | reverse complement strand
CAAGTATAAAAATATGGCAATATGAATTTCTACTTATGTAAATATGTTACTTATCCTGTCGACGGTCTTTATACCAGTTCCAGTCATTGGTATTAGAACATCTTTAAACCCTTTGAGTTTTTTGAATGCCGCGTATGCGGTTGCGGATGTGGGTTCTGCTATTACCCCCCTCTTGTAAAGCTGCTTTAGCGCCTCAACTATTTCATCATCATTCACTGTAAGCGCATCGCCGTGGGTCGCTCTGATCACATTCAAAATCTCCTCCTTTCTAGGAGGGTTTTCAATTCTAAGACCATCAGCCAGCAAGCTCCTTTTTATCCCCTCTATCTGGCCGTGAATCGCCTCGTATATAGGGGCGCAGCCCTCCCCCTGCACCGCATAGAAGGCTGGGATCCTTTCAATGAACCCCATCTCATTGAGCTCAGTAAACCCCTTAAAAAGCCCTAAGAACAATGTGCCGCTTGCAACGGGCACCACAACTACTTCGGGAATTCTGTTTCTCTCGAACAACTCGAATGCCACGGTCTTCATGCCCTCGATATAAAATGCATCCCACGTATGCCCTATGTAAAGATCTTCTTCCCTCAATTCGCTTACGGCTCTCATCGATGCCTCCTTCCTTGTCGTGCACTCCACAACATCGGCGCCACATGAGCGAATAAGGACGCGTTTTGCGACAGGCGCATCCTTTGGGACATATATCCTGGCGCATAGGGCAGCCCTGGCCGCATAAGCGGCTGCTGCGATTCCGGCATTCCCAGAAGAGTCCTCAACGATGCTTTTGACGCCTATGCGCCTTGCCCTATTCCCCCTCACAGCCGCCCCTCTGTCTTTAAACGATCCCGTTGGCGAAAAGTACTCCAGTTTGAGAATAGCCCCCTCATCCTTTATCTCGACCAGCGGGGTACACCCCTCACCCAAAGTCATGTGTTCTTCTGAGAATGGGATGAGCCTTTTGTACCTCCAAAGCCCTTCCTCTCCTCTATCAACCAGTTCTTCAAAGCGATTGCATTTTGGGTATTCCGTGACCAGATTTAACGGCCTTCTGCAGGATTGGCAGTTCCAACACCGGGTATCAAGGGGGTACTCCCTCCCACACCACCTACATAAGAGTCTAAACGCCAATGGGAGGCACCACTAAATAGTTTTTGCCTTCTGGTTAAAGCGTTTTTTCCTCCTCTGCATAAACTCGAGGGTGACGTTTGGCAATAGCGCATAACTCAGGTAGTCCTCCTCCTTCTCCACCAAATCCCTCGGCACCTCACCCCTGATCTTTTCCCACAATGGTGGTAGGAGATCTGCTGGTCTGACCGTTATGACCTCCTCCTTTGTCAGCTCTAGGACCCCCTTAGAGATGGGCGCGGGAGGTCTTCCATAAAGTCCCCTTATGTAGTCTTTGACCTCCTTCGGGATGAGCCTGTACCTACCAACCAAAACATTGAGGACTGCCTGTGCACCTATAATCTGGCTAGTCGGGGTGACTAAGGGGGGCCATCCGAGATCCTCCCTGACCCTCGGCACCTCCCTCAGAACATCCTCAAGCCTGTGGCGGGCCCTCTGCTGTTCAAGTTGATAGATTAGGTTACTGAGCATCCCGCCTGGAATTTGGTGTATTATGACGCCCAAGTCCACAGGGCGTTCCTTCTTGGCGTAGTCGAACCTCTCGTAACCCTTCCTGATTTCCCAGAAGTAGTCTGCTACTCTTTGAAGGGCACGCAAGTCCAGCTCCAAGGGGTAGTTCTCCCTCAAAGCGTAGTAGAGGCTCTCGATGGGAGGCTGAGATGTGACTCCAGACATCGAGGATATTGCGCAGTCTAATATGTCCGCGCCTGCCTCCACAGCCTTCAAGTAAGTCATGGGTGCGAACCCGGCCGTACAGTGGCTGTGCAAATCGATAGGAAGCCCTATCCTCTTCAGCGCGGTAACGAGCTGGAACGCCACGTATGGCGTCAATATGCCAGACATGTCCTTTACGCAAAGGTAGTCAGGCTCCAGAGATGCCAGCTCTTCGCCAAGTCTTGAATAGTATTCCAATGTGTGGACTGGGCTTATTGTGTAAACAATTCCACATTGAACCTCGGCTCCAGCACCCTTTGCCGCCCTTACGGCAGTTTTCAGGTTCCTGATGTCATTCAGGGCGTCAAATACCCTTACAATATCGATGCCATTCTCTACCGATTTTTTCACGAACCTTTCCACAATGTCGTCAGGGTAATGGCGGTATGCGAGCAGGTTTTGCCCACGGAACAATGCTGAGAGCTTGGTGTTTCTCACTTTGGTCCTGATAGCCTTGAGCCTGTCCCACGGATCCTCGTCCAAGAAGCGCATGCATACGTCGAACGTCGCCCCTCCCCAGACTTCCATGGCAAAGAGGCCTGCCGAGTCCATCTCCTCTAGGATTGGCAGTATCTGGTCAGTTCGAAGGCGAGCGGCTATCAGTGATTGCTGGGCATCACGTAGGGTAGTGTCGAGGAACTTTACCATTATGTCCACCAGAAAAAAGATTATGGGGCCTTTACAAACCATTTTGGCCCCTCTAATATTCTGGCCATTAGCGTGGCAACAGCAACGTCACCTGACGCATTTATCATAGTTCTGAGCATGTCCAGTATTGGGTCTATCGCAACTATCAGCGCTATCCCCTCAAGCGGCAGACCGGCAGCGGCCACTGTCATAGCGAGCATCAGCAGACCCCCGCCTGGTATCGCAGCAGTGCCCACTGCTGCCAAGGTACCGACTACGATTATCGTTCCGAACAGGGTGGGATCTAATGTTATTCCAAAGGCCTGTGCTATGAATACCGCACAAAGGACTTGATACATAGCAGTTCCGTCCATGTGGCAGGTCGCTCCCACAGGCAAAACTAGGTTTGTGACGTAATCTGGAATCCCGATCCTGTGGGCGGCCCTTATATTTATTGGGAGAGTCACTGCGCTACTCCTGGTGGTAAATGCAACGAGAGCTGGCTCGATTATATTTCTCCAATAGACTACTGGATTACGCCTGCTGAGTGCAACCACAATGGTGTACGCTACAAAGAAGAACGCCAAGCTTACTGAGTAGTCGAGGGTTATAAGTTTCCCATAAGCCACCAGTATAGATGTACCGTAGGTGCCCATAAGCCATGCTGCGTAGCCAAAAACACCAAGTGGCGCGACCCACATCACTATTGTAACAATCTTCAGAACGACATCCGAGAGGTAACCAAGCGCCCTCGCAACAGGCGCCCCCTTCTCCCCAGCCAAACTAACAGCGAGACCAAGTATGATCGAGAAGAATATGGCCTTGAGCAGCCCACCTACAGAGAAGATGTCCACAAAGTCGTAAGGTATAACACCCAAAATAAGATCCACCACAGAGGGTGGTGTCGGTGGAGTATATCCTGCTGGAGGGGTTAGTCCCACCTCAACACCCGGACCAAAAGCAAGGGCTGCCGGCAGCATTATTGAAGCCCCAATTGCTGACAAAAGTATGAAGAGCACGAACATTCCAATAACAAGTTTGCCGAGTCGGCGGAGATCTGCGATCTGAGCAACCGCAGCGGCTATGGTTATTATGACCAATGGTGTTACGATCATGCGCATAAGCCTTATGAATAAGTCACCTAACGGCTTGAGGACTGCTGCAGACTTCCCAGCTGCTGCTCCGACCCCCAGACCAAGAATGAAGCCGATGGTAATGGCCACGATCAATGCATACTTCTTCAAGTCCATATGTGCTCCCTGAACTTTAATTATAAG
>CAZZJY010000011.1:0-2915 GCA_964654895.1 uncultured Nitrososphaerota archaeon | reverse complement strand
ACTCTAAAAGACCTCTACCAAGAGATATTAAAGATTAGGGAAGTTTAGCCATCTTGCCCGTTTCTGCCCGACTGGCGCTCGCCAGGGTTGATATCGGGCGCCCCCCTCAATCTAAGAATAGGCTCTCATTGCTTTTGCCACCCCGGAGTATGATTGGGTCCTCTAATTTTCTGTGGCATGACCCAACTTTCTGGTTTGCAGGCACATACAGGCCAGAGCGTCGACTTGTGAACGTACCCTGAAAAAGTTTGCAAGGATCAAATATCCCTAGTTTCACCCTTGCTTTCTCGGAAGGAGTAATGGCACCATCCCTCCAGTGAAAATAGCATGCAGGCACCCTTCCGTAGCCCATGCCCAGAGTGCCAGTCCTCATTTGAGGCGCGATGTGGTGGGTTTTGCTCAGAGTGAATCGTGGGCTCATACAACTTCATAACTAGTCGGGTCTGGCACCCCTGCCTCTAGGAACGCCTTCTTCCTGTTAATACACGACTCACAAACACCGCAGTGCCTCTCTCCTCCCCTGTAGCAGCTCCATGTCATCTCAAACGGCACGCCGAGCTCTCTTCCGAGTTTTATCACTTCACTCTTCTTCAATTTGCTTAGTGGAGCCTTGATCACAAGCTTTGTATCTGTCCCAAGCCTCGCTGCCCTCTGAAACGCCCTCACAAATGATGATCTGCAATCTGGGTAATACAGTTCATCGGAGCCTTGTGCGCCGTAGAATATGTATTTTGCACCTATGGATTGCGCATACGCAACCGCA
Organism: uncultured Nitrososphaerota archaeon; assembly: GCA_964654895.1. GTDB lineage: Archaea > Thermoproteota > Methanomethylicia > Methanomethylicales > Methanomethylicaceae > WYZ-LMO10. Next base: position 2,152 of record CAZZJY010000011.1, on the reverse strand, counting down.
AAGGACAACATTATGCCGTTCCTGAAGGGGACGACAAGCTGCTTCGAGAATTCTTTCGTTATTGGCATCTTCTCATCTACCAAGGATGTAGACCCTGTGTAAATGTCCTTTAAAACGCTTAGATCTACTATTTTCAGGTTTAAGCCTAGCAGCCCTGCGATCCTTCTGGCGGACTCGATCTCCTTCTTTGCGATCTGCCCATAGTTAAATGTAATTGGGTGTGCTTTGTAACCTCTTTTAATTGTCAAATACAGAAGCGTTGTACTGTCTGGACCACCAGAGAATATAACCACCGCTTTCCTTTCCATTCTACTTCACCTTCACCAAGCTTCTCAAGGTCCTATATACAAGGTAACCAAGTACCCCCGTTGCGAACCCTATCCCTCCCAATAGGTAAACGAAGGTTATTAAGAAAGGGACCCCAAAGGTGTAGCTCAGCAGCGTCCCTACCCATGCCGATAGTATCACCGAGTATGCAAGAAGCCCAAGCAAAACGCTCCTGTCTTTGAGCTTCAGCAAAAGGAGGAGGGCTATGAAGGTTGGGATCGCGCTTAAGAGATCTACAGGTCCAAGCGGACTCGGAATGTTTCCAATCAATACCCCTAGTGTTATGCCTAAAACCCCTGGCATCCCGACCAACGGGACTATCCCGATCAGTGCGTTGGAGACTCTGACCTGTATGGCGCCAAAGCTTATGGGTGAAAAAGCCCAGAGGAGCGCGACATAAAGTGCGGCTATAACCGCTGTCTTGGCTACATCTCTGCTCTTTAAACTCAAATTCAAACCAGTCCCTCCCGACTCCGGGGTTTATAAGGCGGAACGGGTGGGAGGACCACTCACCCGCCTTACTTGATAACCCATGCGTTTCCACACTTATAATAATTTCTGGCAGGGTCAAAATTTTTTGGTCCCCTCCTGATCCCTGTCCCATGTACAAACAACGTTTCCTTTGCCTGAATGGACTTGATATCAAGGCTGACTTATGGCAAATTTTTTAAAAACATATACCAACTAACTTTTGGTGTCAAATTTTGGTCTTGGCAAGGCGCCTACTAAACTTGAAGGAGTCAGGGACCCTGAAGGCAATGGCCAAAGCTAAGGAATTGCAGTCCATGGGCGTTAATGTCATCCAGCTAGACGTGGGCGAACCAGACTTCCCAACACCCGAAAACATTGTTAGCGCCGCCAAAAAAGCCCTGGATTCCGGCTACACACACTACACGCCCAGCCCTGGCATTCCCGAATTGCGGGAGGCGATCGCCCTGAAGCTCCGCGAAGAGAACAGACTAAATGTCAGCAGGGAGAACATCGTAGTCACACCTGGATCCAAGCAGGCAATCTTCTACGCCGTCATGGCACTTGTCGACGAGGGTGACGAGGTCATCATCCCGACCCCTGCATGGCCCTCCTACATGGAGATCGTCACAGTTGCCGGCGGTAGGGTGAGAGAGGTCCCGTCCATGACCGACTTCTCAATAAACACAGAGGGGATTAAAGAAGCGATCAACGAAAGAACAAAACTCATCATAATCAACTCGCCCAACAACCCCACCGGCTATGTCATGTCGGAGAAAGAGGTCTCAGAGCTGGCAGACATAGTTGCAGATCATGATGTTTTCGTACTCTCCGACGAGATCTACGAAAAGCTGGTATACGAGAGGCAGCACATCAGCATAGGCTCCCTCCCAGGGATGGACGAAAAAACAATAACCATCAACGGCTTCTCAAAGGCTTACGCCATGACAGGCTGGAGGCTGGGTTACGTGGCAGCACCAAAGCCCATAGCATCCGCCATCAACAAGCTCCAGCAACATTCCGCCAGTTGCCCATCGTCCTTCGCCCAGAAGGCGGCGCTAGAAGCCCTGAAGCCCGAGACCCCTGTGAGACCGATGGTCGATGAGTTCAGGAGGAGGAGGAACTTCATATGCGGCGCTCTCGAAAAGCTGCACTTCTTCAGGTTTTCCAAACCGTTAGGTGCTTTCTACGTCTTCCCTGACATATCGGCGACCAATATGAAGTCAGGCAAGTTCTGCGATCTGCTCCTGGAAAGGGCAGGAGTGAGCACGACCCCCGGTGAGGATTTCGGCGGTTACGACAGCCACATCAGGATATCCTACGCCAATTCCATGGAGAATCTCACAGAGGCTGTTTC
>CAZZJY010000010.1:0-4754 GCA_964654895.1 uncultured Nitrososphaerota archaeon | reverse complement strand
CCCACCAAACGGGGGCTCTTGGAAGTCCGTTGTATTCGATCCCACGTCGCTCTGGATAGCCAGCTGGAGGGATAAGCTCAGGGGCAAAATGAAGTACGTGTGGCTCTCAGACACCGCGTACATAAAACAAGTCAGGGACATAGAAAAGTTCAACAAAGCGTGGGAGCTAGAGAAATTGATTGACAAGGTGAGGGAACACATAAAGAGGGGGTTGGAGTCGCACGATCTTCTGGAGAGGAAGATAGCGACTGTGTGCTACCTCATTGATGAGTTGAAACTCAGAGTTGGTGATGAGAAGGACGAAGACGAGGCTGACACCGTGGGTGCCACCACGCTCAGACCTGAACATCTGAAGTTCAACTCCGACGGCACAATAACTTTTGACTTCCTCGGCAAGGACTCCGTCCGATGGGTCAGCACCATCAACCCTCCTGAGGTTGTATACAGGAACTTGAAGGAGTTCATAGCGGAGGGGAACGAGACAATTTTCAACGGGGTCAGGTCCCAAAAAGTGAACGCATATTTAGCAGAGGTTATGCCAGGTCTTACTGCGAAAGTTTTCAGGACTTACCACGCCTCCACGGCAACAAAGAAGGCGCTCCAGAATGCCGATGTGGACAGAGATGACCCGGTATACGTCAAGAAGTACTGCGCCACCATGGCAAATTTGGAGGCCGCAAAGGTTTGCAACCACAAGAGGAAATTGCCAAAGAACTGGGAGGAGAGCCTCCGAAAGAAGATTGAGAGGCTTAAGACCCTAAATGAGAAGAAAGCCAAAAAGGAGAAGATAGAAGAGTTGAAACTAAAGATCAATGCGATGAAAGCTACAAGGGATTACAATCTGAACACCTCGTTGAAAAACTACATAGACCCGAGGGTTTATGCGGACTGGGGGAGGAGAATAGACTTCGACTGGAAACTCTACTATCCAAAATCGCTCCAAAGAAGATTTGCGTGGGTTGACGGGGAGGGGCTGACGCAGGATCCCAGTGTTTAATGGCAGGATTTACTCTGTTTTTAACCCCAAAATCTGTTTGATAAATTTATATTGTGGTATTTAATTACGTTGAACGAATCCAGTTGGTGTGATTTATGGTCCTTGCAGGAAAAATCTTCAAGATCATAGAGGATGTGGATCTGCTCACAATCTCGGGAAAGCTGAAGGGGTACCGGCAGGAGGAAGAATTTACGCATGGTGATGAAAAAGTCACACTGATTACAGAGATAGGAGAGCTAGCTTTGGGATCAGACTACCTTGAAGGGACTTTCTTCCAAGATATTCCATTCACCGTAAAGCACAGGGGAGGGGAACGCCTCGTAATCAAAACGATAGAGGCACCGTTCCTTTTTCAGATCAACGGGGAGAGGATGCTCCTCGTGATCCTTGAGAAGAAGAGAACCGCAAACAACATAGCAAATCAACTGAGCAAAATACTATTCATCTCGACAGGCAGTGTCGTGGAAGCTAAGATCTTGCCAGAGACCCTCAGGAAGTTCCATGAGGCTAACCCGGAGGATACAAAGGTCATTTTCTTTGATGGTGTGGACATCCCGAATGTGGACAAACTCTCGCTTTACGGGTCTCAGCTCGCAGACACAGCTCTCTACAACGAGTATCTCACACATGGAACTATTTGGTACATCGTTTTCAAGTCAAGGAAGTACGGTATTGTTGCTGGAGTAACAAGAAACTCCGTTGTGACGGCATTCAGCGAGGTTAGGCCGAGGGAGTTTCTTGAGTACATTAAAGAGGAGATATTCCCCCTCATCGATTGATCCCCTCCACAAATGAAGCCAGGGGACTATTGCCCCTGAGTTACTGATGGGTTTCCCAGCCCTCCCATCATTTATTTCACAGGCAAATGCCATTTCATCTTCGGTCGACATACCGGCTGATGTCGGATTGGGGGCTGCCCCTGATTTTGATAAGTTTTCAAAAACCTTCACGGTGAGCGCTTCATTTGAACTATAAGACGACCCGCCCCATATGTGAAATTCTTTCTCCCCCTCATCGAGTAGAGCGAGCAACATCAAAGTAATCCCGCATGGAATTGCTCCTCAGGCACAATATCACACCTAGGCGCATTAAGAGTAACAGTACGTAAAGTGAAATAGGGTCGGACAGGTAGGAGATGGCATAATTGATTATGTTGATGCCGCTGAAAAAAAGCCCAAAGAACCAAGCCCACCTAGACCCACGCATAAAGCCGATAATCAGTATGAAGTCAAGAACCCCCATGAGATAGGCCATGATGAACTCGGTTCCGCTATAATAGACGTATGTGCCCGTCAAAAATGGCGCTGCAAGATCGAACAACACAAAGATCGCTTGCAAGGATACCATAGCATACAGAAGGCTTGGGCGGCGAGCCATACTAGGCACCTTGTGACGGTTAAAATTTGTGGAGATCAGTATTTATTTTGTTCCCTGGAATTTGAGCAATCCTTGCAGCCCTCGACCTTCGGCAGTTCGAGCGAGCCCAGCCTTGTCGAGGATTTGACGATCTCGTTGGTTCCGGAGATCTGCCTCTCTTCGCTGCGAATTATGAAGGCAGCATCGTATATTATGTATACCTCATAGGAGATGATCCTCGTGTCCCCTCTCGCCTCCTCGATCTGCTCTCCGTAAATTATCTTCGATCCTTCCATCTCGTGGTCATGGAGGAAGTGATATATTTCGTGGAGTTCCATTTTGTTTTCTTCGACCCATTTTTCTATGAGCTCCATATCGTGCTTGGGAACGTTAAGCTCTTCAGGAGTACCATACCACTCTATCATAAACAAAACCATGTTTTTAATAGAGCACGCAGTTATAAGTGTTGCTTGTGAGTTATTCCAACCCATAAATAATTTGGGATTTCCCGTCCAGAACGCTAAAGACCCATGATTACAGATCTTATCTCTGATGGCGAGTATGTGAAGTCCCCGAAAATGAAGACATCGCTTTTATAGACACTTTTAGATTTGGCGAAGATGTAATTGACCACATCGGAATATTTGGATTCTAATAACGATGATGATGGGAAGTGGAGCAAATAACGAACCATCAGACCCGACCTGACGCTACGCATCTCCCAATCAACGTTGTAGGAGTTGTTTCCAGATTTAAAGTAGGAGAAGCTAAGCTGATCCTCTCCCAATGACGAGAGAAGGTACCCGACTTTTAAGGAGTCGTTGGAAAAGAATGGGTTCAAATCGGAATCGATTACAAGTTTTATGGCATCTAAAATTTTTACTGCGTCGGTAATTTTGCCCTCGCTGAGTATCAGTGCACCTCTGTGGAGAGAGATCCAAGCAGAACCCTCAATGTTTATGGGAGACACAGGTAAAAGGTAAATGGAAACATTTCTGTAGGAGGCGGTTTCAAGCGAGCTGTTATTTAGCACGAGAGACACTTTATCTAAAATTGATGGCTTTAGAGCGATGATGGTGACTACCTCACCCTCGCCTATTAAAATATCAAGACCGTAGGTCACATCAGATAGGCTGAGTTCAAGGTTCAGGTTGGGAATTGAAAGCAAAGTTTCTCCTTGGAACAGGTTTGGATAGGACATGAGCGCTGTAATGTTCAGGTATCTGAAACCCTCAACATGTGATGGTATTAGGGACATCCAGTCTGCCTGTTTGAAGGATGAAGGGGATGGAGGGGCGACATAATTAGAAGAGAAGAAATAGGCAATGTAGCTCAAAACCAAGATCAAGATGATTAAAGGAATGAATACTTTTGTGATCCCTGACGGTCCAGTTTTTTTCCTGCTTTTTTGTGGCAAATCTTTCACCGGTACCTAGTATAGGAGCGAACTGCTATTATGCGAATAGTGGCTGCACCCTTAAAATTGTTTTCATTGCTGGACTTGAGCTAGAACAATATCTTTATTGGAATAGGGTTAATTACAATATTTAGAGCAGAGAACGAACATGAAGGTAGTTTGCGTTGAACAGATATGTAGCAGATTTTTGTATCATGAATGTGGCCACGCTTGTAGTGTCCTCAATAACATACTTCCTGGGAAAGGACTTCTTGAACGCGTTTATGCTATTTCTGATGTTGGAAAGTGCTGCGTCCCTCATAACAGGAGGCGTCTATGGCTCAATAGTCTCAAGCGCCTCTTTTCGTGGGTTCGATCGATACTTTCGAAGGGGGTGGTTTGGAAAATTGAGAATTGAAGAACAGGGGATGCAGAAAGACCAAGAAGAAAAAGACCGAAAGAATGAAAGAGAGAGAACAAAAAGGGAAGTGAGAATGGGTAAAAGGTTCGTAATTCTTGGTGGGGCATTATTATTGGAGTCAATTTTGATAGCTCTCCTATTGATCGCATAAAATTGTAGATTGCATTAAATTGTAGTGACCTCCTCCCCCATCTATCCGGATGGGGCTTCCACTTTTCCTTCCATTTCAGCTTCCCTCTCACAGCCTTGCTCGGGGGGCGTTTTACGGGAGCTCTTCCCCTTTTTGGGTACCGCAATTCCTGTTTCATCCGTAGGGTTTGCCCTCATCGGCAGGTCTCCAAGGCGTTACATCCCACATGTCATATTCTGTCATCAGCCGCACACATGTGCTTTAAGGCGACCCCTCCCTACATCTGAATAAAAATAAAGAAGGAAGATAGTTTCTGGCTCACCCCTCGTCGGACGGGGACTGCCGAGATTAAAAAATGGCGTATTGTAAGGTCTTCTTAAAGGTAAATCAGTATCCCCATGTTTAATTTTCTAAAACAATATTTATTCATGTATCACTAATTTATTTAACAAAA
>CAZZJY010000009.1:0-2749 GCA_964654895.1 uncultured Nitrososphaerota archaeon | reverse complement strand
ATCGACAAGAAAGCCTAAGGTTTTAACCGTAGGATGAATTGTCGATAAGCTCGATGTAGCGACAAGTTATTTATATTTGTGAAAGCCTATCAACATTCGAGGAACAAAGTCTTTCTAATTCAGTACCACCTAGTCTGGCGTCCGAAAAGGCGTAAGCCAGTCTTGGTGGGCGAGGTTAAGGAGAGGCTTGAACAGGTAATCCATAAGGTTGCGGACGAGTTAGGGATTAAGGTTCTTGAAGTTGCCATAAACCCAGACCACGTCCACCTGTTCGTATCAGCCCACCCAACAATCCCTATCCAAAAGATCGTAAAAAGGATCAAGAGCAGATCATCCAACACGTGAGGAACGACGAGGGCTTCTGCGTGATCGATCCCCACGGGGACCTGGCCAAGAAAGTCATGTCGATCATCCCGAAGGAGAAGTGGGACCGCGTCGTCTACATCGACCCCACTACGGCCGAGCAGTACCGCAGGGTGGTGAAGATAGCTCTGTTGGAGTGCGCGGGCCCCTCGAAGAGGGGCCTGGTTGCGATGGGGTTCGTGGACTCATTGAAAAAGATGTGCGAGGACTTCTGGGGCCCGCGCCTCTAGAGGATAATGATCAATGCCGTCTACGCCATCATGGAGCAGCCCGAGCTCAGGCTCTCGGACCTGTACGACATAATCATAGACCTCGTGAAGAGGGAGCGTATACTGGCGAACGTCAAGGACGAGAAAGGCAGGAAAAGAAAAAGGAAAAAGGGGTAGGTCCACAGTTCTCACTGGTAGGGTTTGGAAACTCGATCGCTTGTGATGCCGCTTTGGCTCCACAGTTGCGTACCGTCGGCCAAAGTGCTTCCAGCGTATTTCCAAGTCACAAGGTTAGTGTCTGTGAAGTCTTTGTTCACGCCATCGTAATTAATACCGCCAACTAACCACCTCTGACCATCTGGAGTCCAAGTAATGCGAGAAGTGTTGCCAAATGTTGAGTAGGCTGCGTTGTAACACCAGCTAGATCCGTTGTAATAAGATATTTGGCTGTTCGATTCATACCAAGTGGTCTCGGTTACCCTCTCATTACTTTCCACACCAAATTGCAGATGCTTAATTAGGAAGCCATCATGGTATTGGGCACCTACCACAAAATTCTGGCTTTTCGTTGCGTTGCTCCATGTATAAATTGCTGGTTGATCCGAGTTGAAGGCTTCTTCAGATGGATATGCATACATCTTATAAGTCGCATTGCCAGATCCGATATCTATCCTCCCATAAAATGCTACATAATATCCAGAACCAACTGATCTTGAATAATAATGGTGTTGTGAACCACCATAATATGCTTGCGGAGCCCAAGTGACACTATCACTATTCCATAGCACTATGAGGCTTTGATATACGTACCCCGTTACTGAGGTACTATTGGCACCTGCCACACTGAGCACGCCGCCCAGCCACTTTGAGTTAGGAATTTCGCTTGAGGTGGTGCCAGCAAAGTCAACATCAAATAACACTTTACTGGTGGCAGTAACGCTTCTGTTCTCGTATCCACCATAATAGGGTTGATCCGCCCTGACCTGAGCGGGTAATGGAAGGAAGATTACTGCGAAAGTCAATGCAATAATAAGAATCGTTTTACCCATTTATGTAGACCTCCGTGTTGTCGATTATAGGAACGTTTGCCATTATCCCAACCGGCCCTGCTGGGAAAGAGATCCCATGTGGAAAGTTTGCAGGCTTGTGGATTGTCAGGGTTACGGGTACAACTTCACCAGACTTTATGGTTATCGTCCTACCCACGTTATAGCTGACAATATCATTGATATTGATGGTCCCATCGCTGTAGACCTGTTGGATCGAAAGCCCCAGACCGCTACTAGGATCTAAGGTTACTTGAGTCTCAGTGATGTTGGGAAGGTACGATACGAAGTGTAAAAGGAAAGTTATGCTCGTCTCATTTCCTATAATGGTCAGGGATGAGGGAGCATCGGGAGCGTTAGTGATCTCCAGATATCCTGTGATGCCATATTTCGTAGCAATTTCAGGGTTGCGGATCTCCAGAGGAGTAAGGGCAGGTACACTGCCTTCCCTTACGGCTGCCGTATTGGTAGAAGAGGCAACGTATACTGTCAGCGAAAGGACTGCCAAGGCAACGGCAATTGTAGGTACTACAAATCGCTTTTCCATTTTTATCTCCTGAGTTATTCGTAACGATCAACGTGAATAGCCATTTAATAAAGCCGTAACGTGTTCAATAAAATTGAACGGAGATATTCTTTCGTCTAGTTAGTTACACTTATATTGAAATAGTGCAATTACTGCCTAGAGAGAGTACTGATGTCTGACCAGACCCGTGAAAAGCCGGAACTCAAAGGGACCGCTTTGAGGGTCTATCTAGCTCTTCTTAAGAAGGGCGAATCTGGTGCTGGACCGAGGGCTATACAGAAAGAGCTGGAACTGTCTAGTCCCAACGCAGCGGTATATCATCTTGAAAGGTTGATTTCTCTTGGATTAGTGGAGAAAGATCTCTCAGGAAACTATAAAGCCAAAAAAGAGGCGACCGTAGAAGTCTTCACCAATTTTGTAATTTTTTTTGGCGCGCTGCTTCCGAAGTATCTTTTGTATGCGATATTCTTTACAACCATGCTCTTAACTTTCGTAGTGATTTATCCATATAGACCAAATGCGGCAGTCGAGTACATGGTCGCGCTTATTTTTGGCTTGTCTGCTTGCATAATCATGTGGTACGAGACGATAAACATATGGCGCAG
>CAZZJY010000008.1:0-7354 GCA_964654895.1 uncultured Nitrososphaerota archaeon | reverse complement strand
TCCCAAGCGGCTGCTGCAAGCCTAAAGCAAAGCTCAGGGTCCCTGTTGGCGTCAGGGAAAGGCGCATTCACTGCATTCATCTGATCAACAGTCGCGGTAGTGAGGACGTCAAAGCACGACACTCTGTCCGCTTTTTTCTTGTTCCCTGTCAGGCAAAGAAGGGCTCGCTTTTTAGGTGTCATCTCACCCATAAAACCACCGGTCTTAATCAAATACAAACAGTTATTTAAAAGTAAGGGAATATTCAATCGTGTTCCGAAAACTGGGTGGTCCTGTTGATCTCCCGCGCCACGATAATTCACAAGCCTAACTCACCAGAGGCAGAAGCCATCTCACAGGATCTCGGCAAGTTTCTGCTGTCGAGAAAAATAAACGTAGAGTACGAGGATGTCGTCAAGGACTCCCTTATTGACAAGGCACGTGCCGACCTCGTTATCGTGGTGGGGGGAGATGGCACAATCATGAGGGCGCTCCGCAGGACCAACTCCGTTCCGTTGCTAGGAGTCAAGGTTGGCGCTCTCGGTTTCCTTTGCGAGAGTACCCCCGAGGACGCCAAACACGTCTTGGAGAAGATCCTATCTGGAAAGTACTACTTGGAGTACAGGACAAGATTGAGCATACAATACAGGGGGAAGCGCTTTTACGACGTGACTAACGAGGTCGTGGTCGCCTCATCTAAACCCGCCAGAATCCTTTCCATTCTTCTCTCAAAGGACAACACGACCATTTACAGGGGGAAGGCTGACGGCATAATAGTCTCCACCACGACGGGCTCTACTGCCTATGCACTCTCTGCCGGGGGCGCTATAATAGACCCTGCCTTGGAGGTAATGGAGGTTGTCCTAATATGTCCCCTCTCCACCGGAGTCCGCCCTCTGATCCTCCCAATGTCTAGCAACTTGGAGATTAGTCTCCTGCCGGAGGGCTCGCAGGGGATCCTCGTCCTTGATGGAGACGAGGTCTCATCTGTGGATTACGGGTCCCCGGTAATCATAAGCAGGTCCGAGAATCCTGCCGTGTTCATTCGAGTCAACCCCCCTGACTTTTACAGGCGAGTCCGTGAAAAGACGCGAATACCCTTGGAGGTTTGATAGTGCCACCAGACCGCGCCATAATATTTGTACTCGACACATCCGCCATAATCTACGGTTTTAACCCACAGCTGGTTGAGGGTGAACATTACATAACCCCGCGGGTCGCCTCCGAACTCTCCGGCAAGAAGACAAAGGCTCTAATTGACCTGTATGTTTCCTCAGGGCGCCTCAAGATAAGAGAGCCAAAGGCAGAGACAAAAGAGCAGGTTAAAGCCCAAGCTAGCGCTACTGGGGACCTCCCTGTACTCTCAGAGACTGACTTGGAGGTTGTAGCCCTTGCTTTGGAGCTCAAACAGGAGGGGCGAGACACTGTTGTGGTGAGCGATGACTACAGCCTGCAGAACCTCTGCACATTGCTCTCGATACCCTTTAAACCTATGGTCACCAAGGGTATATCGCAGGAGTTCTGGTGGTTCGTTTACTGTCCTGCTTGCGGAGCCACATACGACTCCTCATCGAAACTGACCGAGTGTCAGGTCTGCGGACACGCCCTCAGGAGGAAGGTCTACAGCAAAAAGCACATATCATCGGAGAACCAGGTCACCTCAAAATAGACTCAATCCATGGCTCCCAAATTGGCAACCAGCTTATTCCAGCACCCATTGCAGAAATCCTCTCCCTTTGAATAAAGTTCGATCGGGGAGTTTGAGTAACGCATCACGCAGCCCAAATCTTTGCAGTGGTCCAGAGAGAGCGCATGACCGACCTCGTGGAGGAGTACTTTTGCAAACTGTTTGAGGAAGAACTCATTTCCCTCCTTGGAATAATGAAATAACTCTGGCACTCCATCCCAGAACTTAGGGTCTATCCTAGCTGAAGAGATCAGCCCCCCGCCGGAGGTCGCCAAACCGAAGATGTAGTTAGTCCCAAGAGTGTATACGTCTTCACACGTGATTATTATTACGACTCCGCCTCTTACGCTGCCCCGCCTGAGACCTTCCTCAAGGATCTCATCTGCGAGGTACTGCTTCCCCTTAATGCCAGCCCTGAATGGCATCGATCCAAGGCCAATCTCATCCCTCGCAATCTCAACCACCAAATAACCAAAGAACTTTTTTCTGTAAACCTCCCTAGCAAACTCCATTAACTGGTCTGGAACCTTCTCCGTCTGTATCAACTTCAGAACCTTCACCATCAATTTTCCCTCGTTTTTATGAACTTTGCTATGAAATATCCTGGCATATCCAAGCGATCTGGACTGAACCGCTGCACCCGTCCCAGACCCTCCCCGAACCCCCCTTCCCCAACCTTAATAATCTGATCCTCAAGCTCCAGCCCAAGCTCGTCCATTGAGAACCTCACAATAGCCTCATTCTCCTCTTGGGTCAGCGTGCAGGTTGAGTAAACTATCACCCCTCCCCTCTTGACGATCCTGCTCGCGGCCCTCATGAAATGCTTTTGGTACTCGGCGCAACCCTCTACCCTTCTGTAAGTCGTTTCTTCGTAGAGCTTGGGTCTGACCCCCAGCGCAGAGCAGGGAGGGTCGACGATAACCCTGTCTGCCTTTAAAGTAGGAAAATCTTTATCGATGTACCTTGAGTCGTGGCATATGGGTGCCACACACTTGATCCCGAGCCGCACCATGTCCGCCAAAAGCCCCGCCATCCTCCCCTCAGAGTGATCAAAGGCATAAACCCTCCCCTCGTTCTCGACCAGCTGCGCGATGTGTAAGGTCTTCCCGCCGGGGGCTGCACACATATCCACTATGGTCTCTCCCTTACGCGGCTCCAGAACCTTAGAGGCTATCATCGCCGGAACGCTCTGCTCCCTGATGAGTCCCGACTCGTATAACTCACTGTCTCTGAGCGGAGGTAGCCTGTATATCGATTCCTTTGTGTCCACAGCCACTCCCCTCCTTTTGAGATCGTCAGTCTTGGGTGGCATCATTGCTATCCCCTTACCCACAAGATGCCCCCTAGGATCTTCCACAGAGACCACTTCGCCAAGCCTGTACTTTTCTGTCTTCAGAACACCGGGCGCATACAGCCTGCTACCCAACATCACGCTCTCCGCAGCTCCCTTCCTGGCGACCACAGTCTTTCCAGACCTCTCCAGTTGGTATGGTCCATTCACCTTTACAAGTATCGCCTCTTCAACTATGGAAGAAGGCCTGCACTCCGCACCCATCTCCTGTAGGGCTAAAATCACCCTATCCACATCAGCCCTCAGCGTATTCACTCTCAATGCGTACTCTTTAGGAGGTTTTCCAAGTGCCTGCATGACCCCTTCCAATCTACTTCCGTACGCCTCTAATAGTGCCTGCAGTAGCCTATCCTCGTAGCCGAGTGTGTTGGGCGTTGCGGGTGAGGCCTTACTCATTGCACAAGATCCTCTTAATAATCCCACTTTAGTAATGAAACAGTTGATCTTAAACCTACCGATGCGGTTATTTTAAACTATGACTATTAAATTAAGTGTGTGACCTGTATGCCCATCGGTATACTAGCAAAGAAAGAGGACCCAGTCAACTTGGAGTCTCTCATAAAAATGGTCAAAGATAGCATAAGAAAAAAGAACTGCGGATCCATTGTGACCTTCACTGGGATAGTCCGTGGCAAGACGCCCGATGGCAAGACGGTAGAGAAACTTGAGTATGAAGTCTTTGAAGAGGCTGCAAAGAAAGTCCTCGATGAGATGTCCAAAGCGATCTCACTTATAAGTGGCGTGCTCGATGTAGCCATCTGCCATAGACACGGGGTCTTTACACCGGGCGAGGAGGTCCTCTACATTGTGATAGCCACTGAGCGGAGCGAGGCAGCCCTGGAGACACTTAGACTGGCTGTGAATAGGGTCAAGCACGAGATACCGATCTGGAAGAAGGAGCACACAACAGAGGGCAGCTACTGGGTTGATATCTCATGAATTAAATCGAAGCAGGAACCCCGCGCCCTCTAGAGGTTGGGTAGCTCGCTGGTAAAGATCATCTCATAAAACCATTTATCCCTCGCAATCCATAGAACACATGGGTAAGTATGGGCGAATGCCTCATCTGCCGCACCAGATCCCCAAAGATCTCTGGCTCACTCAAAGTTTGCCTCGCCTGCATAAGAAAACACCCATCTGAGGCGTTGGGCATAACATCAAGGGTACACGAGGATACAAGGCGCAGGTTTGGTCTGCCTCCATACCCTCCAAGGGACCCTGACGGATTAGAATGCAAAATTTGTGCGAACAACTGCTCGCTCGGTGTAGGGAGGACGGGCTTCTGTGGGCTCGTCAAGAACGTCGATGGGCGCCTTGTCCGCTTTGGCGGCACCCCGGATAAGGGTATACTGGAATGGTATTATGACCCTCTCCCAACCAACTGCGTGGCCTCCTGGTTCTGCCCAGGCTGCACCGGCAGGGGGCACCCTAATTTCGCCTACACTTCTGGTCCAGAGTACGGCTACCTGAACCTCGCGGTATTCTACGGTTCATGTAGCTTTGATTGCCTTTACTGCCAGAACTGGCACTACCGATCCCTGTCAGCAAAGCGGTCCCCATCTGTGAGTGCCGAGGAGCTCGCCCATAAGTCAATGGAAAGAAAGGTCTCATGCATATGCTACTTTGGTGGCGATCCGTCAACGCAGATGCCCCATAGCCTCGAGACCAGCAGGATTGCATACGAGTTCTCGAAAAAATCCGGTAGAATAATCAGGCTGTGCTGGGAGACAAACGGGAACTTCTCCCGGGAGATGGCAATGGCTGCAGGTGAATACGCATTAAAAAGCGGCGGGAACATCAAGTTTGATCTCAAAGCATGGGACGAAAGTCTGAACATCTCCCTCTGTGGAGTCTCTAACAGGGCAACTCTTGATAATTTCAGATCCTTGAGCTCATTATACAGAAAGCGACCCGAGCTGCCGGTCCTCTCAGCGAGCACCCTTCTCGTTCCTGGCTACATCGACGCTGAGGAGGTGGAGATGATAGCGGAGTTCATAAGCTCCATAGACCGAAGCGTACCCTACACATTGCTTGCCTTCTATGGCTGTTACATGATGGGCGACCTGCCAACCACCAGCTGGTCCCTAGCTCTCGAATGCAAGGATGCTGCCCTCAAACACTTGGACAATGTGACAATAGGAAATCTTCACCTACTCTCATGATCACACTCACTTTTCTTAGCCGCGCATTAGTTTCTCATGCAAACTGCTCTAACTCTCAATACTCAAGTTGAATACGATCTCAGAAATCCCAATACCATATTCTGCTATCCTCTTTATACTGTCGGCAATTATGACTAACGCACCCATACGCCTCTCATCAGTATTCTTACTAATTCTATCCACAATTTCTTCACTGTTCTTTACCACCGCCCTCGCCTCATGGATGGTTTTATTCGCCTCATTTATGTTCTTGCCGCCAATTGAGTTTATAGATTTAACAAACGCCCTTCCGCTCCTCTCCAACTCCTCTCTGATTTCAGATAAGACCTCCTCATCAAGGATATCGATCAAGTCCAACAGTTTGGCGGCGATTTTGCACACATGGTCCGCAACCCTTTCCACATGCCTAAATATCAGCCTATATTCTAGTACCTCCCTGCCTTTCTTGATGTCATAATCTATTGGTGAACCTGCCTCCTCCATTATGCCAGTGAGCCATCTGCTCCCCATAAAGTACAACTTGTCCACATCGTCATCCCTCTCAATAACATCCAACAGTATATCCCTGTTCTTAGAGATCAACGCTTTACAGATATCCAATATCATGTTGTGGGTCAGGTCAGTCATTCTCAGTAGTATTTTGTTCAGCGGAAATTCGTAGGGACGCAAAATGATCTGGACAGTTATGCCATTCGTGGACTCTTCTATGATCTCTGCCCCTGCCATCTTGTACTTTACAGTCTTTCTCAACTTCTCCCTTCCCTCCAGATTCAGTTCCAGTTCTGAAAGATCTATCCTGATAATATCATATCCTGCAATGTACGCCGCAAGGACCCTTCTTATGAGGAAGCCAGCATCTTCTTCTTTCGGCTTAATGGTGATCTCCTTTTCTCTCCTCTTTGCAGAGGAGAGCGTCGAGATTCGAATGTTTCCGTCGTCCAAAATTTGCAAATCTATCTCTGACTTTGGTCCCAAACCCCTCGCGATAACCCACTCTTTCGGCAGAGCCACAGTGAATGTGGAAGCCCCTACTTTCTGTAGCCTCCTAATAACCATACCATGTCCCCCAAATAACTATATACTTAAAGTATGTAAATATATACTATATTGAAATAATATATATCTATTTCTAGGCTACACGACTTTAGGTGCAATCTATGGGGACAGGAATCTCCCGCATATCCTTGTCTGCAATAACTTTGGCTGCAGTTGTTATCATTGGTGCCGGGGTCTACCTCGCGAGCCAGCCTCAAAGCACCCCGGTCTCTGTTGTAGCTGGCGGGGCATCGTTTCCTTACCCACTAATAACAAAATGGATCTCAGAGTACAACAAGTTGTACCCCCACATACAGATATCCTATCAGTCCGTGGGGAGCGGCGCAGGGCAGAACAACCTCTTCTCAAAGACCTTTGACTTTGCAGGGTCCGATGCACCGCTGAGGGACGACCAGTTGGGGAAATACAACGTCATCCACATCCCTGAGACTATGGGCGGCGTCGTAGTGTCATATAACGTTCCAGGAATTGGGAGCGGATTAAAACTCACGCCTGATGTTATTGCAAAAATCTTCCAAGGCAACATAACAGCATGGAACGATCCAGAGATATCCTCACTCAACCCAGACCTAAAATTGCCCGATAAAGGGATCGTAGTCGTTAGGAGGTCTGATTCAAGCGGAACAACCTATGTCTTTACCTCATACCTCCAGGACGCTTCTCCGTTATGGAAATTGGGCGCTGGTACTAGCGTTAACTGGCCGGTCGGTCTAGCCGCGCCACAAAATAGCGGGGTGGCGAGCGTAATAACACAGACTCCTTACTCAGTTGGTTACCTGGAGTTCTTCTACGCGCACAACAACTCCATACCTTATGCTGCAATACTCAACAAAGAAGGTCAATTTGTAATGCCAACTCTGGAGACTATATCCAACGCTGCAAAGGCTGGCGCTCCCCTACTCAGCAAGGACGTTAGGGCATCCATAGTGAATCTGCCAGGCAAGGATGTCTACCCCATATCTGCCTTCACGTATCTTCTGATTTACAAGGACCTGTCATACATGGACTTAAACAAGGCCAGGGCAGTTGTTAACTTCCTCTGGTGGGTCATACACGACGGTCAAAACTATTCAGAGTCTTTGCTTTATCCAAAGTTGCCCGCCGAGGTCGTGAAGATAG
>CAZZJY010000007.1:0-8417 GCA_964654895.1 uncultured Nitrososphaerota archaeon | reverse complement strand
CCCCCCCCAACCACCAAAAAAAAATTTTGGTATTATACTTTTTCCCTTTTTTTTTTATACCACAAAAAAATAACATTAAATCCTCTTCACTTACACATATATATAATAAAAAATAAACAACTTTAATTAAAAACCAAACATCCTTTCGAATGGTCAGAGTGGTGGAGAAACTAAGTCATTATGTGAAGACGGGCTTCCTCGCGGGGCTTAAGACAAGGGAAGGGCGTAAGTTTGTGATGCCTCAAATGGCAACTAGATCGATACAGTTTTTACTACTACAAATAACTTTACTGGTAAATCAATCACTCCTTTTATATCCACATTTATGCTTTTCTTACCCTCTTTTATGAGCGAAGCTATAAGACTAAGTATGTCTGATGTTGTAATTTCTGCAGGTATCCTAAGGGGCGTTACGCTATTAGCAGGTATAAGGATAGAATATTTCGTGCCCTCTGTAGCAGACTTATCGTTGATTTAGACCATGTAGGACAATTTATCTATCTCTACAGAAGTAGATGTTGGATTTTTCATGTACAAATCGACCTGTAAGATGATCTTTGATGGAACTGGGAAACCTTGAAGTTCGAGCGATGCCAAGGATACCTTTGTAACTTTGATCTTCCATCGCCGTATAAACCTAGTAACCGTATAAGCCAAAACCAATAATGAGGATTAAGATTATTCCGTCAATCACTTTGCCTGCCAATCTATCTCTTCCCCCCAAGGGTACTCTCAAATTTTGAAATTTGTTAAACATCGACATTAACAGTATCGTTTGCAAAACCTTAGTAGTTTTGTGGGACTCATCTGCTTACGGTTATCGCGCCAAGAGGGCATACCTTGACGCACTTCATACACATGTTGCATAGCGATAGCCAAACTGGAGTTATGCGCCAGTATTTGGGGTCAACGGGATCTATTGGCATGTTGGGAGATTCGTGTAGAATGAATATTGCAGGGTCGCAGACCCTCAGGCACTTGGCGCAGTCCCTTGGGTCCATCTGGCCCTTCTCACCGCATTTGGTGTAGTCTATGGTCACCTTCGGGCTCTTCTTCGGGAACATTCAGTACACACCCCTGAGTGCAGGGTAATTCTCACGGGGCACTAAATTTATCGCATCGTACTTGCATGCATGCCTGCAGACTCCACAGCCGAAGCACTTGTTTATGTCCACTATGACCCTTTTAAGAGAATGTACAAGCCGGAGCGCGCCGAACTGGCATTTTGTCACACATGTGCCGCATGCCTGGCACCTGTCCGGGTCCACCTCAGCAACATACTCCCCCTTGTAGACCGTGTGGAGACCGAAATCATTCCTAAGACGGAGGCCGCCACATTCAGGGTTCTCACACGAGCATATGGCGTTAATGTAGGGGACTGGCTGGAACCAGACTGTGGCAACATACCCCTTCTTGTTGTGCTCCTCGATGCGGGCGATTGCCTCTTCCCGGTCCAGTCGGTACTTGGTGTCCTTAGGTATGAAACGCGGAAGCTTCTCGATCACGCCTGAGAGTAGGCCGAAGTTGATGCAGCAAGCCTCCTTTATCCCCCTCTGCATCCACCTGCACATGCAATAGTTCTCTATAATGGGCTCGGCGGCTAGATTCCCCAGTATGATCTTTGCCTCCTCCAGCGGGATCACCTGGCCGAAGTGCCCGTCAGCCCTGACTGGGTTCCTGTGTTTTCCCTCGCTGTGTATCATCCTCTCTGCGCTCCACCTGAGTATACGACCGATTATCGGTAGCTGGAGCTTGTAGCCCAAGTCAATGGAGGTTATCCCCATTATCCTCCGAATGTATACCATCTCGAAGGCCTTCCACTGCTCCTTGAGGTACTCTTGGGCGTTTATCGCCTCGGCAAGCTCGTTTGAGTAATTCTTAGCGTTCAGGTACCATTTTCCGCCGGCGCCATGCTTCATGCACCAATCGCACAAAGGTGCTCACCAAAATATGTCGGAGATCTATATCTTTCAGCCTATAAGAGTTTTTAGACTGGGATTGTTCGATGCGCCTGCGCAATTCAAACGAACTGACTGCACGGATAAGATTTATTTACCCATATTTATTTAAAGACTTGAAGGGATGGAAAATGTCAACAAAGCCCGTTGAGATCGGAAGCCTTAAGGAAGGCAGTTTTGTGGTTATTGACAATGTGCCCTGTAGAGTTGTCTCTATGGAGAAGTCAAAGACAGGCAAGCACGGTTCGGCTAAGGCCAGGGTTGTCGCTGTGGGGATCTTTGACGGTGTGAAGAGGAATCTTGTCGCGCCCGCAGACCAGAGGGTAGATGTGCCCATAGTGGAGAAGAAGGCGGCTCAGGTTATATCTGTGATGCCTGACACCGTCCAGCTGATGGACCTTGGGACATACGAAACTTTTGAGATAAAGAAGCCAACCGATGAGGAGATCCTCTCTAAGCTAGCCCCCGGCGTTGAAGTGGAGTATTGGGACATCCTGAACGAGAGGCACATCGTCAGGGTAAAATAATCAGATCGTTTGAAATTTTAAATCCAAATCGATCCAATTTAATTTTTAAGGTGTAATAGATGGTCCTTGAGAGTCTGGGGAGCTCGATAAGCAGCGCTGTTAGGAAGGTGCTTAGAGCCCCGGTTGTTGATGAAAAGGTCGTCAAGGAGCTTGTAAGGGACATACAAAGAGCGCTCCTCCAGTCAGATGTGAATGTTAGGCTGGTACTAGATCTCTCAAAGAACATAGAGAAGAAGATCCTTGAAGAAGAGCTCCCACCAGGCATAACGAGAAGGGAGCTGGCTGTAAAGGTAGTCTATGATGAGTTGGTCTCGCTGCTAGGAGGTGAGAGACCGCAACCTCCAAAGTACCCGAAAGGCAAGACAACCGTACTGCTCCTAGTAGGGATCCAAGGATCCGGCAAGACCACGAGCGCTTCTAAACTCGCTTGGTTCTTGAAGAAGCAGGGTTACTCCGTGGGGCTGGTCTGTGCGGACAACTTCAGAGCAGGGGCGTACGACCAGCTGAGGCAACTCGCGGAGAAGGCAGGCGTTGCCTTTTATGGTGAGAGAGATGCGAAGGACGCTGTGGAGCTGGCGGTAAATGGAGTGAAGAAGTTGAAGGAGAGCGGCACAGAGATTATAATAGTAGACACTGCGGGCAGGCACAAGAACGAGAGCGCCCTTATTGAGGAGATGCGCCAAGTAGCCGAGGCTGTAAAGCCGGACGAGATCATACTGGTCTTGGATGCCACAATAGGTCAACAGGCTGCCCAGCAGGCGGAGGCATTCAACAGTGCAACAAAGATTGGGACCATACTCCTGACGAAGCTCGACGGGTCAGCCAGAGGGGGAGGGGCTCTCTCAGCGGTGGTGGCAACAAAGGCACCCATAAGGTTCATAGGTACAGGCGAGGGTATAGAGGAGATAGAGGTCTTCAACCCAAAGAGGTTCGTCGGCAGGCTCCTTGGAATGGGGGACATAGAGAGCCTCGTCGAGAAGTTCAAGGAGGCTGAGATCTCCAAGACCGGCAAGGATACAATGAGCACGATAGCCTCTGGGAGGTTCACGCTGAAGGACCTGTACGCGCAGATGCAAGCCATGAGGAAGATGGGACCTTTCAGCAAGCTTTTGCAGTCCATCCCCGGGTTCGGGATGAGCCTCCCTAAGGAGTCGATCGACCTAACGGAGGAGAAGATGAAGAAGTGGATGGTAATAATGCAGTCAATGACTGAGGAGGAGCTTACAGAGCCCCACATCATAGATGGTTCCAGGGCGAGAAGGATAGCGAGGGGGTCTGGAACCACCACCAAGGACCTCAAGGAGCTGTTGACACAGTACAAGATCAGCAAGAAGTACATAAAGCAACTCGTGAAGAAGCAGAAGAGGTTGCAGGGGCTCAAGGGGATCTTCACGGCGAGGTAAAATTTTTGCGAGAGACCGCCCTTTTAGTCCCGTCCAAAATACTCCGCTCAGAAGAGTTGGGGATTGTCACCAGGTTTGTGGTCGGAGCCATGCTGCTTTCCCATGGGGTCCGCCCAGATGCGAGAGCCCACATAGTATTCGATGGGGAGATTTGCATAACATTCGAGGGGAAGAGTATGAGGAATGTGAGACCTGACGAACAATCATTGGCTGGGATCTTGAGGGCGGGTTTTGAGAGGGAAGAGGGCAGGGTGATGAGGGGCATATTTGCCAAGAGGATAGACATCGATGAGTTTTTGGGCAGCGCGAGGGGGGCAAAGCTTTATTATTCAGGGGCTTATGGCAGGGTAGAGGATCTGCCCCAAGGGTTCTTTGCAGTTTTTGGTTACCCCAAGCTAGGGATTGAGGATAAGCTGACTAAGTTAGGGTTCCTTCCTGTGAACCTCGGAAGGGTCGACCTATTGCCCGATCAGGCGGTCGTAGTTTTGAACAATAGGGTGGACCGGAAATCGAAATGGTAGATCTTTGAACGGGAAGGTCAGTGCCCTGGGGATTTCAGGTCGCGCCATCTCACGGTACTGGGAGGCTCCGTTGGGCTTAAAAGGGGCACTTATTTTTATATGGGCGTTGATAGAAGCAGATGGCGGTTGAACAAAAAGGTGGTCTCAATTGATCCTTGATGATGCCAGGAGGATCCTCTCCAAGTATACGCTTTGCGACAGTTGCCTTGGCAGGCAGTTCGGAGGTCTGGTTAAGGGAGTAACCAACAGGGAGAGGGGGAGGGCAATAAAGCTAGTTCTCGCACTCGAGGGTCACAAAGAGCTCGTCAAGGGCGAGGGCGACGAACTGTTGAAGGTCTTGATCAATAATGGTCTCTTTCAGCCAGCCGCCAACGTCCTTGGAATTCAGGTCGAAGGGAAGGAGTGCGCCATCTGCGGAGGTCTGATGGAGAGGATAGGAGAATATGCGGAAGGTGTCGTTAAGGCACTAGAGGGGCTAGATTATGACAACTTTTTGATAGGCGTAAGGGTGTCTGGGGATTTGGCTGAGAGAGAGGACAAGATCAGGGCAGAGTTCGGTATCGAGTTTGGCGAGTCCATGAGAATGGAGTGCAGCCGGGAGATAGGAAAAGAGGTCTCCAGAATTACAGGAAAGGTCGTCGAGTTCAAAAAGCCGGACGTCGTAGTGCTTGTGGAGGTGCCTGACCCCAAGATATCTGTGAGACCAATGCCCCTCTACATATCAGGCAGGTACCGTAAGCTCGTTAGGGGGGTCCCTCAGTCCAGGTGGGACTGCGTGCACTGCAGAGGAAAGGGCTGCGAAATATGCAGTGGGACTGGTAAGATCTACCCGACATCAGTGGAAGAGATCATAGTCGGCCCCGTGCTGGAAAGGACTGGGGGGAAATCCGCAAAGTTCCACGGGGCCGGCAGAGAAGATGTGGATGCAATCGTTATTGGTAACGGAAGGCCATTTGTAGTAGAGGTAAAGGAGCCCAGGATGAGAAGAGTTGATCTAAAGGAGCTCGAGGATGAAATAAACAGGAGGGCGGGGGGGAAAGTCGAAGTGTTGGGGCTGGCTTTTTCCGACAAGAGAACAGTAAGGAGCCTGAAGGAAAGGGCAAAGGTCGCTGAGAAGAGCTACCGTGCACTGGTAGTTGTGGATAGGGAGATCACTGAGGGAGACCTCGAAAAAATAGAGAAAAGCTTTAATGGGTGTCTTATAAATCAATACACCCCAAAAAGGGTATTACACCGCCGCGCCGACAAGTTAAGAGTGAAGAAGGTATATGAGATGAAGGCAAAAAAACTCGACAGCAACAGGATCGAACTCTTAGTGCGTTGTCAAGGAGGGCTTTACGTGAAGGAGCTGATATCTGGCGACGATGGCAGGACTAAGCCGAGCGTCTCTGAAGTGCTGGGTGCCGGTGCTAGGTGTTTAGAACTTGACGTAATCTCTGTTAGTGAGGTTGGGGTCCAATGAGGCATGCTGTTGGATATAGGAACAGAACCAGATCTCTACTCAGGAAGGGCGTAAGAGAGAGAGGGTGCTCACCGGTGAGCAGGCTCCTCAGGGAGTACGCCGTGGGGGAGAAAGTAACAATCAAGATTGACCCCTCTTGCGTTAAGGGGATGCCACATAGAAGGTACCACGGGAGGACAGGGGTGGTTCTTGGTAAGAGGGGGAGGGCATACGTATTGAAGATGTTCATGGGCGGCTATGAGAAGACAATAATAGCAAGACCTGAGCATATATCCCCTCTAGAGGGAGCATAAATGCCAAGAGAGGTAGTTAAGGAAGAGATCCTCACCCTTCCGCAGGTTAAGAAGTTGTTGGAGCAGAGGGAGAGGGAGGGGGAGCTCAGTTACCTCCAGCGCCTGACCTATGATTACTCTTTGAAGTTATCAAAGTTGAGCCCGGAAAAAGCGGAGGAGCTTCTAAACAGGCTCAGATCTGAGGGGATCTCGCCCATCCTGGCTGCTCAGATAGTCAATATAATGCCCAAGACCGTGGATGAGCTGAGGACCATTTTTGCAAGTGAGAGCAAACCATTTCTGCCCTCGGAGCTAGAGAAGATCTTGACTGTGGTGAATTCTTACAGGGAATAAAACCTTTTTTACATGAGCCCACATATTTATCAAGAGGGAACCATAATGCCCGAGGAGCAGCAGCGGAAGTTTGAGGAGTACGCTTACGTCCTGGACCACCTGCAGTTCGGTCACCCAAAAGACACCAGACCGCTGTACAAGAGGGAGCCAATTGTGCAGGCGGTGGGGGAGGACTACTTCACGCTTTTGGAGCTTGTTCCACTTCCTGGTGCAACATTTGCACCAAGGGAGAGGGTAGCCATAGGGAAGTACGGGAGAGAGAAAATAGATCATGTGAAGAGGAGGATAGACTATGAGGAGCTCACACAGACGGCCAAGGATGAGCTCCAGGCTGTCGTAGAAGAGATAGTCAGCAAGAACGAGGGGAGGTTTGTCGCTTTCTTCAACCACTCTGGACCTGTGACGACCAGAATGCATGCCCTAGAACTGCTCCCGGGCATAGGAAAGAAGGCTATGTGGCAGATACTTGAGGAGAGGAAGAAGGGCCCCTTCACCAGTTTTGAGGACATCCAGAAGAGGACGCATATTGTTGATCCTAAGAAGATGATCATTAAAAGAATATTCATGGAGATAAAGAACGAGGACAAATACTACGTCTTCTGCAAGCCACCCCCAAAGAAGGAGTTCTGATTTTGAGAGAAGACGTTCTTGGATGGACTCTTAGCACGATAAAGAGGTTTGGTATAAGGCCCAAGCAGAGGCTAGGGCAGAACTTTGTAGTAGACAAGAGTTTGATAGAGTGCATGATAGATTCGGCAAAGATCGAGCATGACGAAGTTGTGCTCGAGGTGGGCGCAGGCATAGGGACATTAACCCTAAGGCTCGCGGAGAGGGCAAGGAAGGTCATAGCCGTCGAATCTGACAGAAATGTGGCAAGGGCACTTTCTAATACATTGGTGGCGACCGGAATGGACAACGTGGAGATCGTGATAGGAGATATCCTAGAGATGGCGATACCTAGGGTTGACAAGATCGTCTCGAACTTGCCCTTTTCTATATCCACGCCCCTGACCATTAAGATCTTGAAGGATTGCTCATTCAAGTTGGCTGTCCTAACATACCAGAAGGAGGTCGCAGATAAGTTGCTCGCCAGACCTGGTGAGAGTGAATACTCAAGGCTCAGCGTGGTCACAACCCTACTGGGAGAGGTCGAAAGAGTCAGGGACTTCCCACCAGAGGCGTTTTATCCAAAACCCAAGGTCTCCAGTACAGTGGTCACCGTGAAGAAGAGATCTTGTGATTTCATGGAGTGGGCGGCTTTAGAGGAGACTTTGAAGATACTATTCTCGCAAAGAAGGAGAAAGTTGAAGAAGGCGATCGAGAGTTATTGCAAGATAAAAGGCTTGGACAGAGAGAGAGTGATAAGACGGATTGATGATAGGCTCCTGATGAGAAGGGTATTTGAGCTGGAACCGGATGATTTCATTTACCTTAGCAGAAGGATAGGCGGTATGAATGCAAAGTCTCAAGTTTAGGGGCAAAACCATTCTGGTTTTTCCCGGAGTTTACGCCCCTTGTGAGGACTCGTTCATGCTGGTGGATTCTGCGATCTCAAGGGCCTCCGGGCATATTCTGGACCTCTGTTGCGGGACGGGGATTGTGGGGCTCTGCCTAGCAGACGGGGCAGAGTCTGTGACAGCTGTGGATCTGAACCCATCGGCTGTGAAGAACACCTGCGAGAACTTCAAGTTGAACGGATTTTATGGTAAGTTATGCGCCGTTGTCGGAGACCTTTTTGGACCTTTGAGGGGCAATTTGTATGATCTGATATTGATGAACCCGCCCTACCTCTTGGATTCAGATTGGGAGCCAAAAGATCTCTCTTGGAGTGGGGGAGAAAAGGGGAGAAAGGTCATTGACAGTTTTTTAAGAGAAGTTGGAAAGTACCTGAATGAGAGTGGAAGGGCGCTTTTTGTCCAG
>CAZZJY010000006.1:0-6629 GCA_964654895.1 uncultured Nitrososphaerota archaeon | reverse complement strand
CTTTCGCATGCCAAAGACAGCGGCAACGATCAACGCAATTATTGCCAACGCTAGGCTTCCGTAGGCGATGCTGGATAAGGAGGCGACTTGGGAGTTGAGAGAGGCGACTTGGTTCTTGTATGTTGTCAACATCTCGTCTACGGATGTGACTGCCACCTTGACTGAGTTTGTTGTCTGCGGTTCTACCGCCTTTGTTAGTCCGGCATATGGGAATGTCGGACCTGTTGCTGTTGAGGCGGCTGCAGTTTTGGCGCCAACACCTGTGAGTGTTACCCTGAAATAATAGGTTCCAGTGCTTGTTGGTACGTACATCAGCTGATAGTACCCACCGGTTGTTGTGACTGCTTGGGCTACTGGTGTAAAGGTCGCGTTGTCAGTGCTCATTTCGAGCAGCACCACAATGCCTCCTTCTTCAACAGCAGCCACAGGGTCAATAATGAACTGCCCTGTGAATACTATTGGCTCATTCACCAGATAGGATTCGCCAACTGTGACTTGCCCCGCCGCGGCGCCCACCTTGTATCCAGCCATAGCTAGGTACTCCTTGGCTTTTTCTGGGTCGTACTCCCTAGGTACACAGGCTGTGTTGTAGTAGGGGCTGAGTGGATTGACGTGCACAGAGGCTGGTTCTGCGAAACCGCTGAGGAGGTTGTCTATGATGAGTTTCCTGGGTATGAGGTGCTCGAACGCCAGCCTGACATATCTTGCCGCTTCAGCGGCCCTCGACGGGTCCTGCTTACCTAGTGGCGTTTCGGTGCCGGTCCCGAAGACGGGGTGTCTCATGTTGTATCCTAGCTGCTGGATCCCTGAGCCCCTCAGGATGTAGTTTGTCGCGAAGTTCAGGTTCCCGGCCTGGTAGTCTCTTGCAAGTTGGTAGTTCTGGTCGAGTATGTGCACTTCGCCGTTCTTTAATGCGGCGATTGCGGCATCCTTCTCCACAATGTACCTAACATAGAATTTCTGGACCTGGTAGAGACCCTGGGACTCCAAATTGGCTTTGTTCCAGTAGTTATTGAATTTCTCCAGTGTGACTATTGCCCTCACCGGGTCATAGCTCACGAACTTGTAGGGACCACACCCTATAGGTCCTGAGAAGGTCTGCCCATTGGCAACGTAAGTGCCAGTCCCCTTATTGAACGGATGCTCCTTCCAATCCTCGAAGGGAACGCCTTCCAGCACGTGCTTTGGAAGGATGGCGACACCATCGCCCTCAGGGTGGAATGTGGCGGCTGGCTTGCCCAAGCCTCCGAAGTCAGCTATTGTTATCCTAACTGTGTACTTGTCTACTGCCTCAATGGTTGCCTTCCTCGGATTGCTCACGTCGTCAGGGGCAGGATAGTACCCAACACCATTTTCCAGGTCTATGACAAGCCTAGTGGATGTTCCGTTGAGCCATTTGAAGGTCACATCCTCGCCTATGTACCCTGCTTCATAGGCTGACTGCTGGGAACCCGACTGCGGGTTGAGGTATGCCAAGAACGAGAAGACAACGTCATCGGCGGTAACCTCGACGCCATCATGGAAGTAGACGCCAGGTCTTAGTTGGTAAGTGTAGATCCTACCATCAGCAGAGACTGTCGGGTGGTCCAATGCCAGCGCTGGTTGGGTTTCATAGTTAGAGTCGAGGTAGTACATCGAGTCGAACACAGCATTGAAGACCTCAGTGTCGTACCATGAATTGGAGAGAGGTGGGCAGAGATCCAATAGTTCTCCCGTAGTGGCTAAAACTACATCATTTCTTCCAGTCAGGAACTGAGGCGTCGGCCCTATGTTGTCAAAGATCCACTCGTATCCGTGGAAGTTTAGGGCACTGTCTGCTGTGAACACGGCTTGTGAGAAGAAGATCTGGGATGCAGGAACATCTTCGTATTGGACCATCTGCCAGTTCTTGAATGCCTGTATGCCTTCTGGTGTGTAACCCTTGGTCATGAACTCTTCGATGTATCTATCGCTCGTAGCGTTGACCCAGAGGAAGTAATTCGAGTTGGGAGGCAAGTTCTTGCTGTAATAGATCTGGAAAGTACCTGAGAACGGTGTAGAGGGAGAGCCAGGAGTCCATCCAATGAAGAGAGCGTCCCAGCCACCCTCGTCCCAAGTTTTCCCTATGTTCTCTGGTGGCGGCGTCAGTATTCTGTCATACACGGAACCCCATCCCAAGAAGACGACCCTTGCGTCTATTCCTACAGACTGAAATGAGTTGGCTATTATAAGACCCCACTGCCTTCTTAGTAGGTTGGCGCTTCCAGGCGCGACGAGAGTCATTTTGAAAAGGGGCTGGTCTGCGGAGAGCACTAAGGGTTGTACGAAGGCAAACATCGAAATGACCATCATTCCCGCTATTGCTATTGCAAAAATAGATTTGGTTTTCATTCAATATCCCCCATTTTAAGTGGCGTAATGAAATATTGATCTTAAAGTGTATTTAAGATCTGCCATTCAAACTGGCTTTTAAGATACCCAGAAAAAGAAAACGAAGGAAAGTGAATGCTCGTGCTTTTCCATTCTCGAATCAGGTGCCCCTTACAAAAGATCAGACAAATTTATGCCAGTAATGACACGACACGAAATGGTCTACATCCACCTGTGAAAATGAGGGCTTCTCTTCCTTGCACTTCTGGTCAGCATACTGGCAGCGCGGGTGGAACCTGCAGCCAGAGGGGGGGTTGATGGGACTTGGAACCTCGCCGGGGAGGATAATGAGATTCATCTTCCTTTTGGGGTCCGGTATAGGCACCGCAGACATGAGGGCCCTTGTGTAGGGGTGTACTGCATTATCAAATAGTTTCGTCGTTGGGGCTTGTTCGACAATCTCTCCAAGATACATCACAATTACACGCTGCGAGATCTGCCTGACTGAACTTAGATCGTGAGATATGTACAGGTAGGACATTCCGAGTTTTTCTTGGAGTTCCATTATCAAGTTCAGTATCTGCGCTCTAATGGAGACGTCCAGTGAAGATACTGGTTCGTCAGCGATTATAAATCTTGGTTCAACTGCGAGCGCCCTTGCTATGCAGATCCTTTGCCTCTGCCCTCCGCTAAACTCGTGTGGGTACCTCTCGGCATGATAGGGTTCAAGACCAACCATCTCCAGCAGTTTGTAGACGCGGTCCTTCCACTCGTTTGATGGAATATGTCTGTGTATCTTGAAGGGCTCACTTATTATGTCATATACGGTCATCCTCGGATCGAGGGATGCGTAAGGATTTTGGAATACCATCTGCATGGATCTTCTGAGCTTAAGTTGCTCTTCCTTGGATCCTTTCGAGAACGTCTGGACGACATCCTTGCCATCGAAGAATATCTGCCCCGAGGACGGCTTCTCTAAGTAAAGAATTAGCTTGCCTGTAGTGGTCTTCCCGCAGCCGCTCTCACCAACTAGTCCTACAGTCTCCCTCTCGTTCACCGTAAAGGATACGTGATCTACGGCGTGCACTTTTCCGACGATCTTTTTTCTGAAAATCCCCCTAGAGTACACTGGGAAGTATTTCACAAGGTCCCGAACTTCGAGCAACGGCGGCATATCAATATCTACCTCCTTGTAGTTCGCGCCATCGATGGCACGATATGAAGTGCGAGTTTCCAACATCCTCCAGCGGCGGCTTCCTCTCCTTGCAAAGGTCTATGGCGTACTGGCAGCGCGGGTGGAACCTGCAGCCAGAGGGGGGATCAATGAGGTTTGGTATGTTGCCAGGGATCGATATCAGCTTCCTTGTCTCGTCAAGTCTTGGGACGGCCTTAAGTAACGCTTCGGTGTAGGGGTGGGGCCTTTCAAAGATCTCCTCTATGCCGCCGCTCTCCATGACATTACCTGCGTAAAGAACCACTACATATTTGCACATCTCTGCCACTATGCCCATGTCGTGGGTGATCATTACGAGGGTCATGCCAAACTCCCTTTGGAGGTCTTTGAGGAGGGCGATTATCTGTGCCTGAATTGTGACGTCCAGGTTCGTTGTCGGTTCGTCAGCAAACAAAAGTTCTGGGTTCAGCAGCAGAGCCCTCGCTATGCAAATCCTCTGCTTCATTCCGCCACTGAACTGGTGCGGGAACTGGTATATGGCGTGCTCAGGATCTGGGAGCTTAACTATCTTAAGTGCCTTAACGACCCGATCCAATGCCTCGTCCTTCTTCAACTTCTCATGCTCTATCACAATGTCTGCGAGCTGTGACCCAATAGTGAAGAGTGGGTTTAATGAGCTTGTAGGGTCTTGAAAGATTAGTGAGATCTTCTTTCCTCTGTACTTCCTAATCTCTTCCTCCCTTTTAAGGAGGAGGTCCTCGCCGTTAAACAGGATCTTGCCACCTATTATTTTTCCTGGTCTTGGCACGATCCTCAGCACGGATTGTGCTGTGACCGATTTTCCGCTTCCGCTCTCCCCGACCAGTCCGACTGTGCAGCCCCTTTCTACTGATAGGGTCACATCGTCGACGGCCTTAACCACTCCTGCCTCGGTGAAGAAGTAAGTCTTAAGGTTCTCTATCTCAAGCAAGTTCATTTTAGACTACTCCCTCAGTCTTGGATTCAGCGCGTCTGAAAGACCGTCGCCAACAAGGTTGAAGGCGAGGACTGTTAGGAATACCGCCAGTCCTGGAAACACTTCAGCCCACCAGACCGTTGACAGGTCTTGCAGGCTTTCCTCCATCAGTCGACCCCATGTTATGGTGTTAGGGTCTCCAAATCCCAAAAAGCTGACGGCGGCCTCGACCAGAACGGCGTAGGCCATGGTTAGTGTTGCCAATACTATAACTTGAGGCAGTATGTTGGGGAATATGTGGCGGAGCATGATCCACCTCGAGCTCGCTCCAAGGCTCTTTGCTGCCTGGATGAACTCGCACTCCTTCATCCTCAAAACCTCGCCCCTTATCACACGGGCATACGACGCCCAGCCAAATATCGAAACAATAACAACCACTATTGTCAGACCGACTGGAATTTTGATGCCAAAAACATCCCAGAAAGGTTCTGCCACCCCCAGTTGGTAGATCCTCGAGAACAAAAGTATGAAGAGGAGTGACGGAAACACCAAGAAGACCTCCGTAACCCTCATAAGGACGTCGTCTACAAGGCGACCAAAGTAACCCGAGACTATGCCGACGACGACAGAAAGTGCCATGCTGATCAAAGTGACAGTCACGGCGACGTATATGGTGTATATGGAACCGTGAATAACTTCGCTAAAGACGTCGGTTCCCATCACAGTCGTCCCGAATGGATGCTTCCATGACGGAGGCTGCGCAGACTCCCCTTCGTAAAGCGGTTTGAATGCGTCAGGGTGAGGCCTTGCAGGGTAGGGCGCAATGACATTGTTCAACGCAGCAATGCCCAAGAGAACGATTATCATGCCAAGACCCAAGAGACCTGATCGGTGTTTCTTGAATCTGCGCCAGGCAACCGCCCACTGGCTCGCTCCCCTTCGTTTGGTTTCTTTCTCAGAACCCGATCTTAGTCTAAGGTTCACTTTTGTGACCTCCCTAGTCAATCGTCACCCTTGGATCAACCCAAGCGTAGACCAAGTCGGTGATGAGGTTCGCGATCAAGATCATTATTGTGATGATCATTGTAATGCCCATTATGAGGGGGAAGTCCAACCTTAAAGACGCTGTTACGTATGCCCTGCCCAGTCCTGGCCAGCTGAATACAGTTTCAGTCACGGGCGCCCCTGCGAGCATTGCACCTATGGAGAGCCCCAATAGGGTCAGAAGGGGGGTTATGGCATTTTTAAGGGCGTACTTGTAAAGAATTTTTCTCTCTGGGATGCCGCTTGCCCTCGCTGCCAAAATGTAATCCTGCCTAAGAACTTCTAGCATACCAGCCCTAAGTAAACGGACATTATAGGCCAAGTTTGCGAATGTGAGTACTGTAACGGGTAACACGAGATGAGCGAGTTCGTCCAAGAACTCATTTTTGATGCCAAAAACAGGCCAGAGATAAGGTGCGCCGTGTGCACCTGCGGAAGGTAGCCAGCCAAGGTAGTAGGAGAATATCAAGATCAAAACAATGCCGAACCAGAAGACGGGCACTGAAATCCCGAATATGGCAACGCTGGAGACGGTATAGTCGGCAGCCGAACGCTGTTTTACCGCCGAGTAAACTCCTGCAGGGATGGAGATGAAGAAGGCAAGGAGGATCGATATCAACTGCAGCTTGGCGGTCTCCCACACTAGGGAGGATATAATTTCGTTGACTGGCCTACCGCCGTAAAGGGATTTTCCAAAGTCACCGTGGATGAAATGATCGAGCCACCTCAGGTACTGAACGGGGATGGGATCATTCAGACCGTAGTACTCCCTGAGAAATTGTCTTTGGGCTTCGGTTATGCTGGGATTTCCAGCCGTGGCGAGCTGGATGGGATCCCCGGCAGCATACATAACAAGGAAGCTGACAAGGGAAATCCCAATGATCAAAGGCACCATATATATTGCCCGTCTTATGATGTACTTGGCTAATCCCAAGCAATGACACCTTTTTTCTCAACTAATAGACTTCAATATTTAAATTTTTGCAGAATTTTATCCGGATTTTATTTTTGATTTTTGTATTTTTACTCAATCGTGGATGCACTTTTACTTAAAAAGATCATTTCAGCACCAAAAGCACGGACGTTTTCAAGAAAATACAGCAGAGC
>CAZZJY010000005.1:0-4460 GCA_964654895.1 uncultured Nitrososphaerota archaeon | reverse complement strand
TCGTCAAACTGTTTTAAGGACTCTCTGAGCTTGGTCTTCCAAGCGAGCTCCTCCAAATAACTTCCAACCGCCTCGCTCACGTTGATACCGCTCTCCTCTAAATACTTCTTCACGCCTTTTCTGACGCGTACACTGACTACCTCAGACACATGTAAACCTTGTGTATACGTTGATATAAATTTTTTGTAAACATGATTTAGCGCGCGACTCAAACAATTAATCCATTTTTTCCCTAATCAAGGAACCCTAGGATTGATTTTGGCTTTTGAGATGGATGAATTTGTTGAGTTAATATATTGACACTCTCCACGACTGAAGTCGGGAGATTCTCGGTTTGTTGGGCTTTCCATAGCCTTCATCCTACCGAGTTCGGGCTGTGTCAAGGCAGCCCCCAGACTTGGCATATAGCCAAGCCCCCGCTTAAGAATGTTTATGGCTCCATTATAGTCTGCATTACACGAGTAGTTGCAGTTTGGGCATTTGAAGAGGCTTCCGGCTCTAAGCCCTATACTTCCGCATTTGTGGCATGTTTTATATGTGTTTCTTTCGCTTATTTTGATGCCTTTTATTCCAAGCCATCTTGCTTTGTATTCTATGAATTGGCTTAGCTTATGGTATGGGAATCCGTTGTTCAGTTTTCTGTTAATGGATACTCCTTTCCCACTTTCGGCTTTCCAATTCGCCTTGGAAGCCTTTCAGCCTGCTGGCGAGTAGCAGAATAAAGCTGAACAGACTTGTCTCCACGCAGGTATCGTTGCCAATTCTCGTATCCCCGCCTTAAAAGCTCCGCCTTGCCGTTCCTTAACTCAAGAATTTTAGCCTTAATGGTCTTCTTAACCTTCATGAGCGACTCGCTCAGAAGAATTATTAAAGACCATCGCATTAAATCTTTTCGACAATTCATCCTACGGTTAAAACCGCAGGCTTTCTTGTCGAGACTTATTGTAAAAAAGTGATTTGTGCAGTACATAGAATAAAGTTATAGATCTATTCCCATGTCAATCAACTCATCGGCAATTTTTCTGTAGAGCCCCTCCCACTCGTCCTTCGGTTTTGCCGACCCTAAGTCATAGAGTTCTTGGAATGTCTTCCCCTTGGGGGATTTTGTTATGTCCAGCCACTCCTCATAGAGCGGAACCCATCTCCTCAGGAATTCGTTTGCGTCATCCCTGCTCATGCCCGATGCCGCAACGCCAACCTCTTTGAGAAGCCTCGCCTCCAAGCCCGTGGCGTGGTCAACTAGCTTCCCTCCGCATGACCCGCAACCCATGAGGTGGAGCCCGCTGACCGAAGATGCTACCCCACCTGCCGCAGCCTCCCTGAGCAGCACTTCTGTGCCAGGTCCAGCGGCGCAGTAGCAGTCGTATATGCTCATTATCTCTGAGTTCCTAGCGAGCGCCTGACCGACCATGCTGATTGTCCAAAGACCCTGCCTGTCAGTATTGTTCAGGTTCCTCACATTCGTCAGGCTGAGGTAATGATAGTCGGCGTTGTAGCATACGACCCCTGCTAGGTGCTCCGCGACGTTAACTATGGCGGTACCTTCAGGTCCACCGGAGTACCCACCCATGATTGGCGTCATCAGATTCCCAATGAAGCATCCGTAGCTCGTGAGGTGCTCGATCAGTGCCAAGTGCTGGAGGCTGGTCTTCAGCTCTATCATCTGTGCCACTAGCAGTCCATCTGTCTTCCTGATCCCCTGGGCTGGGTCGAGCGCGCATATCTTGGCCTCCGGACTCACGACCGCCACATCGTTTATGTGCATCCCGGGTCTCCCAGCATCGGCTACCGCTTGCCTAGCCCACCTAGCTAACATTCTGGCAGCCCTGAACTCCTGCGGAGTGCCCTTCCTTATCTTGAAGCCGTCTATTGTGGCGAGTGTTCCGGCGCCGACCGAGTCTATAACGGTCTCTTGGGCGTAACTCCTAAGAGTCTTGACGTAGACATCACCTTCGGTGCAGAGCGTCCCGGTAGGTCCGGAGTGAATCACAGGAGGCGTTGGGTCTTCGACCCTCCTCATTGCCATCACGACGGCGTCCTTACCATCGCCGATGACTATGCTCTCGGGGAGGGTCTTCAGGATTTCCCTGACCTCATTCTCCTCGAACTTTATGACCCTCTTGGTTGTCTGGCAGTAAAAGCCCAGTTCTATAAGAAGGCGCATCCCGGCCTCGTAGACGTCGTCAGCCATTGAGTCGTCTGTGGTCACGATCTCGTTGGGGTCGAACCTTATCTCGTACTCCTTGACGAGCTCCCTCGTCCTCTTCATGAGATTCATGTCGAAGTCTCTTTCTTCCATGTATGGTCCTTCAAAGGCCCTTCTGGTGATCTCGTCCATCCTGTAAGATCTCATAGAGATCAGCTCAGATCTCCAATCCTGTGAAATCAGAGATCTTCTTCTTCATCGTTAGGTAAAGGGAGTTCCATTCTGGTTTAGGTATCACTCTGTTCACGTCGTAGAGCTCCGGGAAGGGTCGCCCTATGTCAGGCTTGCCCATCTTGTCCCTGTACTCGCCTGCGAGCTTAACGACAAGATCATTTGCTCCCTTCCTGTTCAGTTTTGACCTCACGGTGGCTATGGCGACCTCTGCCATGAACCGGGTCTCTAGTCCTGAGGCGTGCGGGTATTTCCCGTTAGTTGCAGAGACGCCAAGCGGATGCGTCCCTGTGACTACATTGGTTATGGTATTCGCCGCGATCTCATAGAATATCATCTCGCTGCCAGCTCCAGCTGAGGTCCAGACGTCTCCCATGATTATGAACGGGGCGTTCCTCGCCATCGCCTGCCCAACTATGTTCAAGTTCCACATACACTCCACCGCACTCGTGCTCATGTAGCGGAAGTGGATGGGGTGGCAGACGTGGTATTCCGACCTGTACATGGCCCTGCCCAAAAGGAAAGATGCGATAAAGCAGACAGCCACACCCTCAGGTCCACCAGCATACCCCCCTATAATGGGATCGACCAAGGTCACATTGAAAGCCCCGTACTCTGTGAAGTTGACGACCTTCGATATCCTGTCATAGTCGGTCTTCAACTCGTTGAGCAATGCCACCAGATGAGCGTCAGAGGTCCTCATGTACCTCTCAGAGGCTATTGCCAGGTCGCCAAGGACCGATACGCTGCTCTCGCCCGCTATGAAGCTGATGCCAGGTCGGCCTGCGCGGGCAGCCGCCTCCCTCAACATCGTGAGCTCCCTCCTTGTTGCCTGTATCTCCAAGGGGGTATTTGTCCTGACCTTCCTTCCCTCCACCACAGCAAGCCCTCCGTTGTTGATCATGTCGATCAGGGGCTCCTTCATGTAGGATATAGACATCGGCAGGTACCACTCTTCGGGTATCGCCGCACCGGCTTGCCCGCCGCAGATTATCGCTCTTCTAGGATCCTCTACCCCCCTGGCATAAAGGACTCTTGAGTCCCTACCCTGCCCAATCACGAGCTCCTTTGGCGCCGAGAGGATGGCTTCCTTGATCTCGCTTTCATCGAACTTTATGATCCGCTTCGTATTTATGCAGTATATTCCCGCCTCCAAAGCGAGGCGCATCCCGGCCTCGTAGACGTCGTCAGCCATTGAGTCGTCTGTGGTCACGATCTCGTTGGGGTCGAACCTTATCTCGTACTCCTTGACGAGCTCCCTGCACTTCTTTGCCACGACCTTCAGGTCGAAGTCTCTCTCCTCCATATAGGGGCCAGTCTCTGCCCTGTCTATTACCTCCCATATGGAGTTCATTTACCCTTCACCCTCTGCAATAGCTCCTTTGCTACCTTCACAGCCTCCTCTCCGTCGTCCCCATAGCCGTCCGCCCCTATTGAGGCAGCCCACTCCCTAGTGACAGGCCCACCGCCAACCATCACGATGTACTTATCCCTCAACCCCCTTTCCTTCAAAAGGTTTACCAGGTCCTCCATGTATGGCATGGAAGTGGATAGCAAGGTCGACGCCGCTATAATGTCGGCACCTACCTCCTCCGCTTTCCTTATAAGATCATCAATTGGAACGTCCCTGCCCAAATCGTAGACCTCGAAGCCGTTCGCCCTGAGAAGCATGGCAACTATGTTCTTTCCGATGTCGTGTATGTCGCCGGTTATGGTTCCAATCACTACCTTGCTCTTCTTTAGCGCGCCGGCGCCCTTCTGAAGTGCGGCAGGCTCGAGGATGGAGAGAGCTGCCTTCATAGCCTCGGCAGCCATCATAACCTCGGGCAGGTATATCTTGAGTTTGCTGAAGTCGTCGCCTACCTGGCTCATACCTCTCATCAAGCCCTCATTTATGGCTGTCAGAGGGTCTATCCCGGCATCAAGCGCCTTCTTGGCAAAATCTTTCGCCTTCTCTTCGTCACCACTTATAACAGAGTCCGCCAGATTCCTGAGTATCTCCTCGTGACTCAATAAGGTGACCTCCGCAAGTGGTTATATTCGTCAAGTTTTAATAGTTTTCTAAAAGTTTTTCTTTAATTGT
>CAZZJY010000004.1:0-4873 GCA_964654895.1 uncultured Nitrososphaerota archaeon | reverse complement strand
TTGGCCAGCCATGCTTATGGGCGTAGAGGGGTTCCATCCACCTGATTGTGTTGTAGCAGGGGAGTATCTGACATTAGAAAATAAGAAGATGTCAAAGAGCAGAGGTTGGTTCATTGGGATTGATGAGTATCTGAAGAATTTCGATCCTGACCCAATGCGGTACTATCTGACGTCTGTTGCTCCTCTCGAGAGGGATGCCGATTTTTCAACGGACGAGTTCATAAAGAAGTATAATGACGAATTGGCAGACGTTTTGGGGAACTTCATACATAGGACCCTGACTTTCTTGGAAAGGTTCTTTGAATATAAGGTGCCTGAGGCCGATTTATCCGATGAAGATAGAAGTTTGATGTCAAAAATCAAGGAGACCCAAGACTTGGTCGCAAAATTGCTCAGTAAGTTCCACATGAGGGATGCCCTCATGTCTATAATGGCTCTAGCCCATGAAGGCAACAAGTACCTTAATAATGCTGCTCCATGGAACACGATAAAGACCGAGCCCAAGAGAGCTGCGGCAACGCTTTATGTTTCAGTGCAGGTCGTCAAGTCTATTGGGAGCATGCTCTCCCCCTTCTTGCCATTTACAGCTGAGAAGATATGGGGTATGTTGAACCTTAGCACTTCGGTTCATACGGAGCGCTGGGATGCGGCATCTCAGCCCTTACCTGTTGGTCATACCATCGGCAAGCCATACCCACTTTTCAAAAAGATTAAGCAAGAAGAC
This sequence comes from uncultured Nitrososphaerota archaeon, assembly GCA_964654895.1. Classification (GTDB taxonomy): domain Archaea; phylum Thermoproteota; class Methanomethylicia; order Methanomethylicales; family Methanomethylicaceae; genus WYZ-LMO10. The sequence goes on along the minus strand of CAZZJY010000004.1, from coordinate 4,149 downwards.
TTTAGGAAAGTGAAGGAAAATCTCATACCATTCAAAGATGTTGGACCAAGAGTAAAAATTGAAGAATTTGCCAAGGTAAAGATAGCAATAGGCGAGATTTTGAAGGCGGAACCGGTAAAAGGATCAAAGGACCTTATGTTTCTGGAAGTGGATCTGGGGGAATACGGGACGCGCCCATGCGTCGCAGGGATAGCGAAATATTACGCACCACAGGACCTCGTCAGGAAGAGGGCTGCTTTTTTAATAAACGTGGAGCCCATTACGTTATTCGGGATAAAGTCAGAAGTTATGTTACTAGCTGCAGATGGGGGAGACAAGATATCATTACTTACCCCAGATAAAGTAGTACCCCCAGGATCCAGAGTGAGGTAGGTCAAGGGATTTTAGGTGAGGCTTAAGATAGACTTTCACGTTCATACAAATGCCTCCAAAGATGGAGTGTCATCTGTTCAGGAAATTGTTGCAGTAGCTAAGAGAAAAGGACTTGATGGATTTGCTATCACCGATCATGATGTCGTCTTTAGCACGGAGAAGGCAGAGGAAATTTCTAAGAAGAGTGGAATGGTAGTTCTGCCTGGGGTGGAAGTCTCTACAAAAGCAGGGCATTTGATACTAATAGATCCTGAAGAAGCCGTAGAAAAAGACCTTACAATATACGAGGTCTTGAATCTTGTTAAGAGCTGGAAGTCTCCTGTGATAATTCCTCACCCAGCTGATCCTCTTAGTCATGGTCTGGGAGAAGAAGTTGTCAAGTCCATCCGGCACGTAAATCCAGCAATAGAAGTCTTTAACGCGTCAACCCTCTTCATTTACAATAACCGGGCGAAGAGAATTGCTAAGGAATTGGGGTTGTATGAAGTCGGAGGGAGTGACGCCCACGTTGCCTCAGCCGTGGGATGCGCATATACAATTGTTGACGTTGAGGAGAGAACAGGAGATGACGTTATAGAGAGCCTTCGGGGTGGCAGGACGCAAGCGTTCGGCAAAAGAACGCCAATTTTCTCATTATTAGAGCAGTCTGTGAGGCGGTTCCTTTAGCCATTAGTGCTTAGTTATTCACTATTTAGACATGGAGAGTAATAGGAGCATGCTTAAGAAGGAGTTGACTTTCAATTTTCTTTGAAAGAGAGATGCGGGTTTATATCAAGACCTTTGGATGTGCTTCCAACAAAGCAGAGAGCGGGCTGATCAGGAAGGTACTCATTAAAGATGGCTTTGAGCTTGCCCCTTCGGAAGACGAGGCAGACGCCGTTGTGGTGAATACATGTACTGTGAGAAAAGAAACTGACCTCAGGGTTATGAAGTTTTTATCCAAAATTAAGGATAAAAAAGTGGTGGTTACTGGTTGCATGGCGGCGGCTCAGCCTGCTCTTATTTCAAAGCACTACCCGATGTTCTCAATAGTCGGTCCAGACTGCCCAGCCATGATATCAAGTGCGTTGAGAGGGGATGGCAGGTCTGTCTTCCTGATGAAAGATAGTTTAATGATGGAGCCCGTTCCTTTTAGGCATGGAGTGAAGAGCACAGTTGTAGTTTCAAGGGGGTGTCTGGGAGAATGTTCTTATTGTATAGTGCGGGTAGCGAAAGGAAGGCTGAGAAGCATAAGCCCTGATGTGATAGAGAGGAACGTTGTTAAGGCGGTCAGATCTGGGGCGCGCGAGATCAGTCTTTCTGCCCAAGATATTGGTGTATATGGCATGGACATTGGCAGCAATCTTCCCTCATTACTTTATTCTCTGGTGAGGGTTGATGGTTGTTTTAAATTGAGGGTGGGCATGTTTAAGCCATCCTCAGTAATAGGATTTCTTTCGAGACTCGCAGAAGTTTACAAATCCGAAAAGATTTACAAGTTCATACACGTCCCAGTCCAGAGCGGCAGCAACACCGTTTTGGAGAGGATGAGGAGGGGATATTGTGTGAGTACTTTCAAGGAGATTGTAGGAGAATTTAGAAAGTGTTTCCCAAATATCACCGTATTTACCGACGTAATTGTCGGCTTTCCAGGGGAGGATGATTTTGAGTTCGATGAGACCTGTGAGCTATTAGAGGAGATTAAACCAGATAAGACTCATGTGGCTAGATACTCTCCCAGACCGCACACCCCGGCAGCGTCTATGCCACAGGTACCAGAGCCCATTAAGAAGAAAAGGAGCGAAGTTTTACATCGTATCGTCCGCGAGATCCAGATGCAAAAAAATGAGGGATGGATTGGAAAGACTGCCGAAGCGACTGTTGTGGACCTTTACTTAAGGGGAGGGGTGATCGCGAGGACAGATGAGTATAAGACAGTCGCAATTCCAGGTGGCAACCGCTCCCTGCTTGGACAGAGGGTTGAGTTGCTGGTGGCAGGAGCAACACCTTTTTACCTGATAGGCAGGATCAACCGCCGCTAACCGGCGGGAGTATGGAGATTACCTTCGAATGAATTGGCTCCGTAAATTTATCTCTGGGGATCTCCTCGGAATCTTTTAAGATCCTATAACGGTCGTTAAATTCCCCGCACTTTAGGAGGTATTTTTCCAGTCCAGGAGTTTTCGAAATAAGGTCTTTAATGATCTCGTATGGGGTGGGAGGGTGATCAAACACCAAAGTGAGGGCAGGCCTTCCGACAGCTTCTTTTAGATTTGCGAATAGTCTTACTCTGATCTCAAACATCCTAAACTATTCCTCGTTAACCGATTTGTTTATCTCATCTTCCATGATATGACCCTTACAGGTCACTTTGACTTTTTTTACGCCCTCAACTTTTAGTGCAGCTTTTTTTATCTCTGAGGCAAGATAAAAGGCAATGGGGCACATTGGACTCGAAGGAACAAACTCTATATTAACTTGCCCATCACTCTCCTCGACTTTGTTTATGAGTTGCATGTCAACCATACTCATCCCAGTTTCGGGATCCATAACATTTTTTAATGCCTCCAGCACTCTACTTTCAATTTCTTTGTTCATAACTAATTCCTCGAATTTTATTTTGCAATGAGTTATAAAAACATAAGTGTTTGCAGATTTTGTGAACTACTCCTCGCTATCGCAAGGGGCTTCCCGCCGATAATGTTAAAGCTCATGTAGCTACAAAAACTTCAGAAATTTCTTTTTGGGGAGTTTTGGTTTTTATTTTTCAGATGTGCGAGACTTCTTTAGCATCCTATAGCTGAGGCACATCGTTTTTGGGTGGTTTGCAAATACCTCATCGAGTCTACCGATAGAGGTGTTCTTTGGTGCCTCCTTGAGTTGTGATGGGTTAGAGTAGGCAATGTTAGAGATCTCTTTTAAAGCTGAGATGTAGAGGTCTATGTTTTCTTTAGTCTCTGTGTCAGTGAATTCAAACATTAGAGCCTCTTTCACTATTAGAGGGAAGTAAATGGTGGGAGGGTGAAGCCCCCTATCCAATAGAGCCTTTGCCACATCGAGGGCCGTGACTCCAGTTTCCTTTGCCAAGTTCTCGGCACTGACAACTACTTCGTGTTTCCGATAGGCTTCTCCAAAGGGCAGGCTGAAACCACGGATGGTTGAGACTTTTTTGGCGAAGTAGTTTGTGTTTAAAACGGCAATTTTGCAGGAGAGTCTTAAGCCTTTGATTCCCATGGCGAGGAGGTATGCGTAGGCTTTTACCAGCACTGGAAAGCTACCATACCATCCTCTAACCTTGCCAATACTTTTAGGCCTATCCCATTCCAGTTCGTAATCTTTTCCGGTAAATTTCACTAGCGGGACGGGGAGATACTCCTCGAGATGCTCTTTAACACCAACAGGTCCAGATCCTGGTCCGCCACCACCATGGGGAGTGGAGAAGGTTTTATGTAAATTGAGATGAACTATATCAAACCCAAGATCGCCAGGTCTTGCAATGCCCAATATTCCTTGAAGATTTGCACCGTCATAATACATAAGAGCCCCAGCATCATGAATGATCTCTGCTATCTCGAGGGCGTTTTTTTCGAAGATGCCCAAAGTATTGGGGTTCGTCATCATCAGACCTGCAGTTCTGTTGCTCACAGCCTCTTTTAGGATCTCTAGGTCGATCAGCCCGTCTCTTCCTGTTGGGATTTCCACGACCTTAAACCCTGCCATGGCGGCGCTGGCAGGATTTGTACCATGAGCCGAATCCGGGACTATGATCTCGTCCCTTTCCTGATTGTTATCTTTGTG
>CAZZJY010000003.1:0-5761 GCA_964654895.1 uncultured Nitrososphaerota archaeon | reverse complement strand
CCGCTCCTATTGACAATGCTCGAGACCTCAAGCTTATGAGAGATGTAAGCCCGGTATGCTGGGAAGGCTCCTATCACAATCATCGCCAAGGATGCAGCTATAGGCACTACTTCTGCTGCAGGGGAGACCGAGGTATGGGCTGCGTTCTCCACGGAGACAATGTGCATGGCGTGGAACTGTTCGGAGAACAGCTCCGAGAGTGCCTCCTTAATCCAAGGCCCGACCAACCCTATCCCGACAGTCAGTACAGCCAAAATTCCGTATGGAATTAGCATGACAACAGAGGGCTCACCTGCATGTCCGCCATGGGAGTCTCCTTCGGAGTGACCTTTATGGAACATTATGCCCATGAACCTTATTGTGTAGAAGCTTGTGACGGCCACCGTCAGTGCCGCAAGAGCGAACAGGGCATACTGACCGCTCTCGAGGCAGGAAAGGAGTATTCCGTCCTTGCTCCAGAAACCTGAGAGGGGGGGTATTCCGATAAGCGCCAAGGAGGCGATCCACATGAAGGCCCATGTGAATTTCATCTCCTTGCGCGAGAAGTTCATGTCGGTGATGTATATGGAGTGGGACGCATGAATCAGGACGCCCGCGCAAAGGAATAGGGCTGCCTTGAAGATCCCGTGGTTTATGAGATGGAATATCCCGGAGGTGAAGCCCTCAACTAGGGCTGTCGGGCTCATGCCGGCCACACCCAAGCTGAGCATCATGTAGCCTATCACGCTCATGGTCGAGTAAGCTAGAGCCTTCTTGAGCTCCAGAGCGACCATCGCCTGGGTGCCCGCCAAAAATGCCGTGAAGCCCCCCACCACCGCGACCACCACGAAGAAGACCAACGCCTCCTGTATGGCAGGGGTCGCTATCCAGGCTCCAAAGTAGAAGATCGGCAGGACGCGTGCAACGAAGTAAACACCTGCCTTCACCATGGTTGCCGCGTGTATGAGGGCAGAGACAGGGGTCGGTCCGGCCATTGCCTCAGGCAACCATTCGTGGAAGGGGAACTGGGCAGACTTGGCAAATGGTCCTGCTAGGAGTAGGAGCGTGGTTATGGTGAGAATCCCGGGCGTCTCCGCCATCTTGGAAAGCCAGAAGCCTGCATTCTCATAGAGCTCAACGAAGTTAAATGTCCCAGCGTAAAGGTAAATTATGATGATCCCTCCAAGGAGGGCCACGTCGCCAAAGGTCGTGACAAGGAGGGCCTTCAAACCACACCTAGAGGGCTTCTGGAACGGGTGTGGCGGTGGACCCCCTATCCAGTACTTCCTGTCGTCGGTGTAGTAGTGCCCTATTAGTCCGAAGCTGCAAAGACCAACTATCTTCCAACCAATAAAGAAGAAGATGAAGTTGTTTGCAAGGATGAGCATCAGCATGCCGCCTATGAATAGGGACATGAAGAACCAGTACCTGTCCTCTCCTGGCTCTCCCTCCATGTATTTGAATGAGTACACAAGAATGAGAAAGCTGAGGAAGGCCACGAGGTTTGCTAGAATTATGCTGAGCGAATCCAAAAGGACGCCTATGCCCACACTAGCACCCTCGGGCAGGGAGAACCAGAAGCCTCCAAGCTCTTCGTGTCCGTGGGACGGCATTGAGAAGATCATTAGGAGGGCCATCACCCAAGCCACAAAAGAGAAGAGAACTACAGCAGCATATCTAGCCCTCCCTAAACCCTTCGGTAGAACAAAGTGTATAACCGACCCGATGGTCGGCATCACCCAGCAGAGCCAAGGAGCCAACTCAAAAGGTAGATTCATTCAGCATCAGCCTCCTCCCAAAAGGGCTGTGGCGGCAGACCTCGCAAAATCAATCAGAGTATCAGGAAAAATACCAAGAATGACTATCAAGCCTGCCATAATTAGGAGTGGGATTAACATGACCAAAGGACCTTCCTTCGCCTCCTCCACCTTCTTCTGGGATATGGGCTGAAGAAGTGCCTTTATAGTTCTAAGGTAGTAGGCTGCCGAGATAACACTGTTTACAATCACTGCTATACCGAGCCACGCCATATTGGCCTCCACCGTGGCCATAATTATCGTCAGCTTGCTAATGAAGCCGTTCAGCGGAGGCATCCCAGTCAGGGCGAAGAGCGAAAGGGCAAATATGGCGGCGGTGAGAGGCATCTTCCGCCCTATCCCGGCCATCTCCTTCAGCTCTCTGGTCTCCAGCCTGTAGAGGATCATTCCGGCGCAGAGGAACGCGACCCCCTTCATGATCCCATGGTTGAATATATGCATGAGTGTGCCTGTCAACCCCAAAACTGTTCCAGTTGCCAGTCCAGCGAGCATATACCCGATGTGACCTATGCTGGAGTAAGCGAGTAGCCTCTTAAGGTCTGTCTGGAGGAGAGGAGTCAGGTTACCGACGAACATCGTTACAAGACTGATTATGGCAAGGACACCCAACCACTCAACCTCGATACCCGTTAAGACCGTGAACCCAACCCTGCAGATAGCATAGATTCCGGTCTCCACAACAACGCCAGAGAGCATTGCGGAGATAGGTGATGGTGCGGCAGAGTGCGCATCTGGGAGCCATGTGTGGAGGGGGACTATGGCGCTCTTTACACCGAGTCCTATTAGAATGAATATGGCGGAGATGTAAAGCCAGACGCTCGAGCCAACATTTGAGAGTGCTATGTGGAGTCCCTGAAAGTTCAAGGTTCCGCAAATCCCGTAAAGGATGGACATGCCGAATAAAAGGGTTGCCGACCCGGCTGAGCTCATGATGAGGTACTTGAAGGCGGCCTCGATTGGCTCCCACCTCTGCTTACGGAAGGCGACGAGCGTGTAAGAGGAGATGCACATCATCTCCCAGAATACGAAGAATGTGAAAAAGTCGCCCGCGAAGACTGTCCCAACCATGCCGCTTATCATCAATAGGAGAAGGGAGTAGAATAGGGGGACCCCTGTGTCCCTCTCCATGTATCTCAATGAGTAGACGGAGGCGAAAATTCCAATTAAAACGAAGATCGTTGCCATGAATACGCCAAGCATATCGATCCTTATCTGTGAGGAGAAGAAACTCGTGAATGTTTGAGCGCCGTCAGAAGAGACGCTCCCAAACAATTCGTAGATATACCAGAGCGATATCATAAGTCCAATGGAGGCGTAAACACCGGAAAGCCGCGCCTTTCTGATTCGTTCGACAAGCCAACCTATTAATGGTGTTGTTAAGGCGAAGATTAATAAAGTGTCAATTGGTGGCGAAAACATCCCTACCCACCTAGCCTTTCAGGCGCTTAAGTGTGCGGACATCTAAAGTCCCGTAATGCCGGTATGCGTAGACTATGATTATCACGGCTACCGCACTCACGGATGCCGCCAGACCTATGGAGACGGTTACTATAGACAGGGCCAAAGGATCTATGAGGCCTGGGATCGAGCCTGCCAGACTGATGAAGTTGAAGTTTGCGGCATTGATGAGTATCTCTATGCCCAAGAGGAGCCTTATCATGTTCCTTTTCGTTACTAGGCAGTAAATGCCTATCATGAAGAGGGTGAATGAGAATACTAAATAGTAGGGCGCCCCGATCACTCCTCACCGCCCCCTGTCTCCCTGAATATCGCCCAACACGATACTGCAGCTACAAACGTCACAAAGGCTTGGGCGATCACATCGACGTTGCGGTTTTCCCACAAAAATCGGCTGTAGCCTGGACCAAGGTCCCCTTGGACGCCCAGATAGTGACTCGTGTCCAAGGTGTATTCAAGGGCAGGAAAACTGTTCTGATAAATCATAGTGGTAAATATAAGGATCGCTAAAACGCTCAGAAATGCGCCTGCGGCGGCGGTTTTGTCGAGAGGCATTATTTCTTCTCCTCCTTTAATGTTGTGAGTGTGAGAGCGGCTATAAACAAGGTGACGATCCCACCAGCGTAGACCAAGAGCTGGTAAACTGCTATGTAATGTGCGTCTAAAAGCCAGTAGAGGGCACCTATGGACACGCACATTCCGCAGAAAGAGAGGACCGCATAAAGCAGTTTTTTGATCTCTAAGGTTCCGATAGCAAGAATAACGGTAAGAGCCATCAGAAATAACTGTAATCCTTCGAGAGTGGACGTATCGATCGCCCCTCTGACACTAGACAAAAAACTTATATCAACCATTTATATATTTAAATGTTGGCTCTTAAGAGCGGCGAATCCAATGAGCCCCGATCCATTGTTTTTACTCCCCGTGGCGACCGTATCCGCGGTTTTTGTAATTGCACTGATCTTCTGGATCGGCGGTAAAATATCCCCAAATGTGTCGAAAAACGACCCTGAAAAGTTGGCCCCATATGCATGTGGGGAGGAGTTTCAGATCGAAGAGCACGGAATAAACATGGAGAAGTTCCTGATATACGCCCTGTACTTCCTGATCTTCGATGTTCTAACCTTCATTATGGCAATCTCTTTCTTTGAGAGGGGTATAATGCCGGCAATATACTCCGCAGTAGCCCTCACGTCAGTTATGGTTTTGGTGATTGCCAGGAGGCACAAATAATGTCTGTTCGCAAATGGGCGCGGATCAGGTCGCCTTGGCTCATCCATTTCAATACAGGCGGTTGTAACGGCTGCGATATAGAGTTCGTGGCAGCAATCACCCCAAGGTTTGATGTTGAGCGGTTCGGCATAAAGCTTCAGGGCAGCCCCAGGCACGCGGACGTCTTGGGGGTCACCGGTCCAATAACAATGCAGATAGCCAAGAGGCTTGTTCGGATCTACAGGCAGATGCCGGAGCCAAAGTTCGTAGTGGCGATAGGGACTTGTGCCACAAGCGGGGGTCCGTTTAAGGACTGCTACAGCGTCCACGGCGGAGTGGACACGGTCATACCAGTTGACGTTTACATCCCAGGGTGCCCGCCAAAGCCTGAGGCGATAATCTACGGGATAGCCAAGCTGTTAAACAAGTTAAGTGGGAGTGGAGGAGGAGATAATGGAGGACCTAATAAAAAGACTTGAAGAATACAAAGAGGATATAATTGAGATGAAGAGACCCAAGGAGAGGAGGATATTCGTAAGGGTAAGGGCTGATGGTTTCAAAAAGTTCCTTTCCCGCCTAATTGAGGATCTGGAACTTAGGCACCTGTCCACCATAACTGGGGTTGACTTGGGTCAGGAGATGGAGCTTTTGTACCACTTCTCTTACAAGTACTCGGTGGAGATCTCCATCGGGGTGAAGGTCCCCAAGAGCGCCCCGAAGGTCCCAACCATAACAGACCTGATCCCTGGCGCCATATTCTACGAGCAGGAGGTCCACGACTTGCTGGGGATAGAGTTCGAGGGGCACCCAAACATGGGACCCCTCATAATTCCCGAGGGGTGGCCAGAGGGGGTCTATCCCCTGAGGAAGGAGCACACCGTTCAGGAGTTGAATAGGATAGCAAGGGGTGGAAGATGATGAGTTACGGGTCAACAATAAAAGTACCTTTCGGCCCCCAGCACCCTGCCCTGAAGGAGCCTGAGTACTTCCTCTTCGAGGTGGACGGAGACATAGTGGTGAAGGTGACGCCCAGGATCGGGTACGTCCATAGGGGGGTCGAGAAGGCGTTCGAGCAGGAGACTTATCTGCACAACCTGTACCTAGCGGAGAGGATATGTGGGATATGCTCACATGCGCACACCACATGCTACACGCAGACCGTGGAAGGGCTCATCCCGCTGGAGGTGCCGCCAAGGGCGGCATACATCAGGCTCATAATGGCTGAACGGGAGAGCCTCCACAGCCCCCCCCTCTATGTAGGGATAGCAACCACATAGTCCGCCTCCGGCAGCCTC
>CAZZJY010000002.1:0-14453 GCA_964654895.1 uncultured Nitrososphaerota archaeon | reverse complement strand
ATAATGTATACCTAGTGAAGGGAGATGTCTTTGACCCTTCCTTGAACAGGAAAATAATGGAAATAGCCAGAGGACCTGTAGATGTGATCCTCTCAGACCTGGCACCAAAGTTTTCAGGAATCCATGATCTTGACCACGCCCGGCAGATAGAACTCGCACGGACTGCTCTGAAGCTAGCCGGGACGATGATGAGGCCAGGGGGGAGGATGGTTCTCAAACTTATCATGGGTAGCGAGTTTGATAAGTTCTTGGGGGAAGTGAGACGGATGTTCCGATCAGTGCGCCTTTACAAGCCCAAGGCATCAAGAGAAAGCAGCTCCGAGATCTACCTAGTGTGCAGGGGGTTGAGGTGCCTCCCTGATCAAAAACCCTAAACTTCTACAACTAATATATAAATATGCCATTATGATAGATGATTTAGGTGCACCGTGTGAAATGCTATATTGTGGAGAGCTTTCTTGGCTTCTTGGCTTATGATGAGGATCTAAAGGTAATTGCCGCGAGGCCTTTTAACGACGTCGAAGATGCCGTCTCAGAGCTCATAGAGCTTGAGCGCTATGGGCTCTCTTCCTCGTTGGAGTCCCTGCTAAAGGATCTTACAGGCATGGGATGCGACTCCCTTATAGTCGAGGACGAAAAAGAGGCTAAGGCACTCAAAGGGAAACATAACATACAAATACAAGTAATCTTCCCAAGCGCCGCAGGCAGAGTCTTTAGGGCTTCGGCAGTTGAAGCATGGCAGAAATCCGGCTCGAAACTGACGAAGATAGTGAGAATGCAGAAGGCTGTGGCGGAGGCCCTCGCAAAAGCCAAGGTGCGTGCAGCATCAGAGAGGCGCGACAGGCTTGTGGCCCAGGCGGTTACGGCGCTTGACGAGGTGGACAAGAGCATAAACATCATCATCTCAAGGGTGCGGGAGTGGTATGGCCTTCACTTCCCAGAACTAGACAGCTTGGTTCCAGATCACAGGCAGTACCTCACCATGGTGACGAAGTTCGGCTCTCGGTCCGAATATTCGCCGAATGGTCTGAATGAGATTGTTCAAAACGAGAATAAAGCGATGACCATTTATGATCTCACCAAGAAATCCATGGGGGCGGAAATTGGCGAACTGGACTTGGAGAAGATAAAACAGCTGGCTGAGATCTGCCTCAACCTATACTCCTACAGAGACCGATTGGAGAGGTACATCGATGAGGCGATGAAAGAGGTCGCTCCGAACATTCGGGAGCTCGTAGGTTCGAGCTTGGGCGCCCGTCTAATCGCGCTGAGCGGGGGTTTGGAGGCTCTAGCGAAGAAACCTGCGAGCACCATACAGGTGCTTGGGGCAGAGAAAGCCCTCTTTAGGTCCCTCAAGACTGGGGCCAAGCCGCCCAAGCATGGTATAATATTTCAGAGCCAGTACATACACGCCGCCCCCAAGTGGCAGAGGGGGAAGATTGCCAGAGCCTTGGCAGGCAAGCTATCCATAGCAGCAAGAGTCGACGCCTTCGGAGGCGATTTCATCGGGGCAACGCTCAAGCAGGCCCTTGAGAAGCGTATAGAGGACATCAAGGCTAAGTATGCCCGCCCGCCCAAGGAGAAATTTAAGCATAAATGGAACAAGAGGAGGAGAAGGTAATGGTCACAATAAAGAGGCATCCTAACTTTCAGGGTGTATTCATAGTGGAAGATCTAGAGGGCAAGAAGTTGGCAACCGAAAACTTGGTCCCTGGAACTAAGGTTTATGGCGAGCAACTGTACCAGTTTGATAAAAAGGAGTACAGGGTCTGGGATACCTTTAGGAGTAAGCTCGCAGCCTCAATAGAAAAGGGCATTAAAGAAGTACCCATAAAGGAGGGCTCTTACGTTCTATACCTTGGCGCAGCAAGCGGGACTACTCCGAGCCACGTCTCTGACATAGTTGGAAGAAAGGGGAAAGTCTTCTGTGTGGAATTTGCACCCCGTGTAATGAGGGAGCTGCTCGAAGTCACAGCCCTTCGCTCAAACATGATTCCGATACTTGCCGATGCTAGAACTCCCCTATCCTACAGGGCCTTTGTCGAGATGGTCGACACTATCTACTGTGACGTTGCGCAACCCGAGCAGGCAAAGATCCTGGTGGACAACGCTGAAGTCTATCTGCGCAAAAAAGGGAAGATCATGATTGCTATAAAGGCTAGGAGCGTAGACGTCACCAAGGACCCTGCTGAAGTCTTCAGAAAAGAGATCAAAGTTATGGAGGATAAGGGCATCAAAGTCTTGGATGTTAAGAGGCTGGACCCATTCGACAAGGATCATGCAATGGTTTTGGGGGAATTTGTCTAGTAATGATGGAAGACGAGGATCGTCTCACCAAGATCCTTTGGGAGGTCGAACTCAAAAGGCTGAACGAGAGCCTGCCAAAGGTACGTAAACCCCTGCCCTCGCTCCTTGAGGAGATTGAGCCTAGCTACACGACCGTGATGGGTGAGAGAGTCTCCTTCAATAGGGCGGAGCTGGAGGATATAGCATCCCTAGTTCCAAAGGATAAGCATCCCTCAATATCTCTGCCAATCCTGATAGTCAAGGAGTGGGGGACCAAAAAAGGAGTTTACACAATACAAGGGAACGAATCCGAAAGGGGGCTGATAAACGCCATACTCAGGAAGCCAATAGACAACCGTTACGTCTACCTTCCCGACATAATCGAGCTTTCAAAAAGGATCCCGTCCTTGATAGTGTTCGGGTTCCAGTTCTCTTCCGATGAACTGATCCCATAGCTGTATGGGATTGATTTATATCTCTCCTTGTACTTCATTTTATCTGAAAGGAAATGAGGAGATCCTCTAGGGACTTGCTTGTGGAGATTTTGAGAATACTGCACAGCGCAGGCTTCGCTCTATACGAAGTGGACTCTGATTACTGCCTACAGATAGTCGCCAAAAAAGGAGACACCAAACTATTGATCAAGACAACAATCAACGTGGACAACGAGAAGAAGGAGACAACGGAGGATCTGAGCTCTTTGGCAACCACCTTTTCAGCGTCCCCATTGATTATAGGCAGCAGAGCACAACGTGGAAAAATTGAAGATGGGACCCTTTACGAGCGATTCAATGTCCATGTAGTCAACCTCAACACCTTCAGGGAGGCTGTGCTGCATCGTAGGTTCCCTGTGGCTTTTTCAAGGCGAGGGGGGCTGTACTTTAAGATTGATGGTGCCACCCTCAAGAGGCTGAGGATGGAGAGGGGGATGTCCTTGGGCGAATTTGCGGCGAAAATTGGCGTTAGCAGGAAAGCCGTTTATGAGTACGAAAACTCGCAGATGGGTGCAACTTTGAAAACTGTCTTGAGAATGGAAGAGGTCTTGAACGCCGGCGTAACGATGGATATCGACATCTTCAAGTGGTCCTACAGGAAGGAACTGCCAGATAAAAGCCCAGCAGGCGCCGTGGCAAAACAGCTTCATTACAAGCTCAAAAAGATCGGCTGTAAAGCGATCGGCTTCAGCTATGCACCAATAGATGTGCATGCAAGGACCATTGGGGTCAGCTTCCTGACTGACGAGGAGAACTTGGATGATGATACCCTTGACCGTAAGGTGGAAAACGCTACAAAGATCGGTAAATTGTTAGGTGTGAACCCTATACTGATAACAGGATCGTTTGGCGGAGGAGATCTTGACATAATATCGATTCCAATTGATGATATAAGGAAAGCAGAGAGTATAAAGGACCTAGAGCGAATCCTCAATATCGACTTGACAGGACATTGCACGAACTGAATCTGGCAATCCTCTGGACTGTACCCCAAGTCTTTCTCACGATTTCTGGCAACTCTCCCCTGCTTATTGCATCTCTAAGGAAATCTACAGTCTTTGGGTCAGAGGGATATCCAGAACCGAAGTCTCCGTAAATTTCCCTGAGCCTACAGACAATACTGTCCCTTGTGAGTTTTGCGATGATCGATGCCGCTGCAACAGCGGGAAAGAGGTCTTCTGCACGGTGCACTGAGACAATCGGGACTTTGACCCTCTGTGATAGTTTATCCCTGAACCTGTCAGCTTTAAATTCTATACTCCCCACTTGAACCAGATCTGGTCTTAGCCTAGAAATTATCTTGGCCATTGCCTCCAGCTCGATTACATTGAGGTTTTTTCTACCCCTTTCTGAATCTATGACTTTTGCCTCCACAACCTCCACATGGTAAGCCTTGATCTCTCTCAATATCTCAGGGTAAAGTCTCTCTCTGCGCTTTGGAGTCAACTTTTTGGAGTCCTTAACCCCCAAATTGTGGAGCGCATTTGCTTTCTCATCTTCAATTAGAACCCCGGCGATCACCATGGGTCCTATCACTGGTCCTCTGCCTGCCTCGTCAATCCCCACAACTAGCCTCGTACCAACCACCGTCGATTTAGATCCTCTCTCTCAGTTCTTAAAAAACTACTGCGTTCAAGAATTCACCAATGTGAGCGTGAGAATCCACACCGCCTCAGGCGTGGGTGGCTCATTGTATCAGCATAGAAATTTTTAAACCAATGGGCAATCTATAGAATCCTGATCATTTTGAAGGCAATAATAACAGGTCGTCCAGGCATAGGCAAATCTACGGTCCTCAAAGAGGTCATAAAAATACTAGAGGAAAATGGATGGCGAGTGGGTGGGGTCATTTGTCCAGAGGTCCGGGTTGGTGGTAAGAGGGTGGCGTTTGAGATTGTTGATCTTCTCTCTGGGGAGAGAGGGACTTTGGCATCCACCGAACCCTCAAATGGACCCATGGTCGGTCGGTACTACGTGAATATGACTGACTTGAATCGGATCTCAGTAAACGCGATAAGCCGGTCCTTAGAGGAGGCAGACCTCACAGCAATAGACGAGATCGGTCCAATGGAGATGAAGAGCAGCAAATTTTGTAGCATAATAACTAATATTTTATCGAGTGATAAAAGGCTCATCGCAGTTGTTCACACCACTCTAGTTAGAGATATAACCTCAAAATTTCAGAACATTAAGGTCTTCGAGATCACGGAGTACAACAGAAATCGCATCTCTGGCGAGATTGCAAGGTACTTCCTTGGGGGATCGCCTTGAGGCTTATTGAGGTAAAGGAGGGCGAGACCCGCCTTTTCGTCCCCGACTTCACCGAGTATGCTAGGAAAGGTGCCTACGACCCTTCAAGGGCCCCAGTTTTCTACAACCCCAAGATGGAATTCAGTAGAGATTTAGCCGTTTTGGCTCTGAGATCATACATAAACAGAATCAATCGAAGTGTGATCGTCTGCGATCCCTTGGCTGGGGTCGGCGTGAGAGGGATAAGATATGCAAAAGAGGTAGAAGGCGTCGAAAAGAGCACAGTTGGTGACCTGAATAAAGATGCCATCCCAATCATATTGAAAAATGTAAAACTGAACGGCTTGGAGGAAAAAGTCGAGGTTGAGCACAGAGATGCCAACTTACTCTTAGCTGCACACTCTGAGCCTGGGAAAAGGTTTGACTTCATAGATCTTGACCCATTCGGAACCCCCGTTCAGTTTCTCGACTCCGCGATCAGGGCCATAAAGAATGGGGGCGTCATAGCCCTCACAGCGACTGATACTGCCCCCCTATGTGGGGTCTACATGAAGCCCTGCCTCAGGAAATACGGCGCTCTTCCATTGAGAGGTGAATTTTGCCATGAGGTCGGTCTCAGGATCATGATCGGCTCTGCCGTCTACGCCTCCATAAAAGAAGACTTCGGGGTAGTGGTGTTGCTATCCTATAGTGTGGATCATTACTTCAGGGCATACCTTCAGCTGGAGCTGGGCGCCAAAAAAGCGGACGCATCAGCCTCTTTGTTGGGGTATATTTTTTACTGTCCAAATTGTAGCTGGAGGGATACAGCACCATTGAGCGGGGCTATGATTTCATCATGTCCTTTGTGCCAAAAAACCCTTAAGAGAGCTGGACCGCTTTGGTGTGGTCCTCTCGGAGATAAGCGATTTATGCAATCCATTTTGGAACTAGATCTCTCATCAATGAATACTAAAAAGCGGATAGAAAAGATACTCCGCCTCCTGATCGACGAATCTGGGATGCCTCCCACCTACTATTCTGTGGACTCTCTCTCCAGCAAAATAAAGCGCGGACCCCCTTCAGTATCATCAATCATCCAAAGGCTCAGGGAAAGAGGTTACGTTGCCTCCCCTACACACTTCAACCCAAAAGCCTTCAAAACTAACGCCCCGTTGGACATAATAATGGAGACTGTCAAAGAGGTTTAACAACGCGTAGCAAACTTTTTATCTCACGCCTCATTCAGTAGTTTGGACGTGATGTTATGCCATCGCATGGTTCTCTCACAAAGGCCGGAAAAGTAAGATCTCAGACTCCAAAGGTCCCTGCCAAAGAAAGAAAAGGTCTAAGGCCGCTTCACAGGAACAGGAAAAACTACATCAAGAGAGTTTTGTATGCTCCTTCGGAGACTGGCAGAGCATAGATCTGCGCCCCATTTTTGTACCCGCAAGGAGCCTCCGACTTTCGAGAAGTCCCACTTGATAGATAATTATTTTCGGTATTTGTTAGCTTTTCCGAAAGCCCGATTCTAAAGAATACTCATTTGCTGAACCATTAAAATCGGCGTAGCAATAAAATTTTAACCATAAAAACCACTCTTCATTTTTCGCTCAGGGGTTCTCAAAGAAAATGGTTAACTTTAAATATAACTTTTATTTCTGTGCAAAATTGTAGAATTTCCAATATGCGAGGAGGATCTCGAAACAAAAGTGATCACTGCCTGTGTCGATAGAGAAAAGCAAATCGTTGGCAAGCATGTGTACGGAAACCTTTACGGATGCGACCCGAAACTCATCAACGATGAATCGTTCCTTAAAAGTGTTGTTATAGAGGCTGCGAAACTAGCAAGAATGACCATCTGGGACACGAGGACCTGGAAATTCGGGGGCGAAAAAGGGGGCATATCTGTCATGGCTCTTGTTTTGGAGAGCCATATAGCGATTCACACTTGGAGCGAACTAGGCTACGCGACCGTCGACGTCTTCACCTGCGGCGCAAAAAGCGATCCGGAGCTTGCATTTGATTATATTGCCTCAAAACTCAATCCTAAGAACCTCGTAAAACACTTTGCTGACCGATCAAGCTAACAATCCTCAGTATTTTTTGTTTTTTCTATCCAATGTTGAAATTGGCACATGCAGCTTAATGCTTAAAAATTTATTGGCTGAAAAGAGATCTCATGATTGAAATATCTCAGATAGAAAATGTAAATGCAGTAGGCATAAAAGTAACTATGCCGGGAGCACCTCCCCTGATCCTCATAAGAGGGGCAAGAGGGGTCCTCTTTTGTGGTTATTTGAACACCGAGGTTGCAGAGAGGTTGGGACTAGCAGCTGCAATTGTAAGCGGCGTAAAGAATTTTGAGGAGATGTTGGATAAGCCTGTAACGTATTCCACCAGGAAGGCTAATGAGCTTGGTGTAAAGCTTGGCATGAGTGGGAGAGATGCCCTCAATTTGCTAGTATGACCTTGCCACCCTAATTATCATATTAGCTTTTGAACCGCAGTTTACACATGAACCTTCTGGACTGCATGCATCACCATACGGCCATCCAAGTACTCTAGCATCCAACTTCGTCTCAAGATCTTGCCCACATCCAGTATTGCCGCACCAGTTCAGCTCGACGATCCCGCCCTGGGTCTCGAGCATATTCTTCGCGTCTTCGAGATTCTTCTTCCTCACGATGCGCTCATCCAGCCATTTTCTTGCTCTATCCTTTAGATCCAAATCGATCCTCTCGAGGAGTGTCTTCGTCTCTTCCACCAACCTCGCCCGCTCAACCGTAAGCTTCTCTAGCGAGTCCCTCCTTACCAATACTGCCGTTCCTTTGTCCAAGTCCCTCGGTCCCACCTCAACTCTGACAGGTGCTCCCTTGAGCTCCCAAGTGAAGTATTTACTGCCAGGGGTCTCTTCCTTTCTATCATCCAATTTAACCCTAAGTCCTGCTTTCTCGAGCTCGCCCACAACCTCCCTGCAAGCGCCCAGAACATCCTCCTCCCTTCCCTTGTAAACGATTGGGATGACCACAACTTGAACAGGCGCGACCCTGCTCGGCAGGACGAGCCCGTGATCGTCGCCGTGCACCGAAATGAGTGCCGCTATCACCCTCTCTGAGATACCGTAGCAGGTTTGCCACACGTACTCATAATTGCCGTCTGCCTTCATGTACTTTATATCAAAGGCCTTTGAGAACCCCTGTCCCAAGAAATGAACTGTTCCGATCTGTAGGACCCTTTTATCTGGCATGACTGTATCAAAGGCTACCGAGTACTCTGCGCCGGGAAACTTGTCCCAGTCAGGCCTCACCGACTTAACGTAAGGTATCCCAAGCCTATCGAATATCCTGCTGTAGATCTCTACGCCCTCCTTGACCTGCTCCTCCGCCTCCTCTCTTGTCGCATGGGCGGTATGCGCCTCTTTGAAGGTGCTGACTTCCCTTACCCTTATCATGGGTTTTGTGGCCTTTGTCTCATACCTGAAGACGCTTACTATCTGAAATATCTTCACCGGAAGATCTGAGTACGCATTTATCCAGAGCTGAAACATGGGATATATGGCGGTCTCACTCGTCGGTCTCAATGCTAGCTTTACATCGAGGGGCGTCGTACCGCCATGAGTCACCCAAAATACCTGCTCCTCAAAATTCCTGATGTGCTCTGCCTCCTTCTTGAGCATGTACTCCGGTATCAGAAGGGGGAAAAGGACTTCCTCATGCCCTCTCTTCAAGAGCTCCTCCCTAATTACCTCAACAACCTCCTTCCTTATCTTGAATCCATAGGGCGTCCATACCCCAGTCCCTTTTACTGGGTATCGGATATCGTAAATTGGGACTTCCGAAATCACCCTGTGGAACCATTCTCCAAAATTTCCAGCCCACTGAGCCCTCTCAGGAACATTTCCCATTTGAATCTACCTTCCAATGATTGATGTAATCTTCTAGGTTCTTTGGCCTCCTTAAAAAACTCACTCCTCCACTTTCCCCCTCAATTTCTATCTTCCCGTAGACCCCATCATAGCCCGGCAGGATCCTAATGCGATTCTCTCTATTCAAAATTATCAATCTTGCCAGATCTCTCCCACAGGCTCTTTCGAGCTCTTCAATTGGGACCTCCAACAGAACCTGCAGCTCGTTACTGAATTTTTTCAGGATCTCCCAGTAAGCCCTTTGGACCTCTGTGGAGAACGGATCCTTGCCCAAATGAGTGGCTATAATGTCGCTGAGAGGTAAAATCTTTATGTAACTCTGCCTCTTTTCTGGCATTCCCCCCTCGGGTCTGTCGGCAAGCTCTTCGACCCTCTCTGCAACCCCCTTAGTCATCTTCTTCCCGCAAACGGGGCAAACGTTTTTTAACCTGATGGCCTCGTTTGGTGGGACCGAGACCTTGCAATTTCTGTGACCTGTCCAATGATACTTACCATAGGCCGGATCGACCTCTATGGTGGTCACCTTATCTTTACCCTCCATTATTGCTTTCGCGATGTCCGAGTATGTTAGGTCCTGAACCTCTATTATGTTCGCCTCCCTGCCTAGCCTCCAAGGGCTCGGGCTGTGGCTGTCGCTGTTAGACACTAAAGTGAAGGAGTCCAGAGCGCTGACCCTCCAGTTCATGGGCGGGTCTGAAGATAGCCCGGTCTCTAACGCGTAAACATGTGGCGTCTGGTCCTCGTAACACTCCTCGATCCTGTTAACACCCCCTCTGTCCCCGAAGAGCGAGAACCATGGCGTCCAAATGTGCGCTGGAATAACTAGGCACTCCTCCCCGAATTCCACTACTTCCTCTACCAGCTGTGCCCCCGTCATAGATAGATTGGGCCTACCATCCGCTTCCAAGTCTCCATATTTGGACAGTCTCTCGCAGAGCTGCTCGGCAATTTCTAGCGATGGCAATAGTATCAGATGATGGATTCTTCTTGTCTTTCCTCCAATTTCAAAGTTAGTGCAGACTTCGCCGGTCACCAAAAATCTGATATGGCCATTTTCCATCCTGTAGAGTCCATCTTCCTCCCTCAAACTCTTCAGCTCATCCCTCCATTTGCGATGAGTAAAATCCCCTGTGCCCAGAACGTTTATCCCCTTCACAGAGGCACCTCTGTCCAAATTTTTCAAAGTCATATCCTTACTCGTAGCCCTGCTGTATGGGCTGTGTATGTGCAAGTCTGCCACAATTCTCGTTAGAACCCCTCCCTTTTCATCCAAGTATCGCTTATGCAAAAAATTATTAATACGTTCTGCTATAAAACTTGGTTATCACAGGGACGTGCAAAAATGGCGCCTCCTATCTTTGCGAGGTTTTACATTAATGGTCCTGAACTGTTACAAAAAATAAAGGAAGTCGCCTCCTCAGAGAGTTATCAAGTTGCCTTTGAGGATCCATCAAAGAAGGTGGTCCACCTGCACAAAAAAGTGAGGGGCAGAACAATACACCTGCTGATCCATGTAGGCGATGGTAAGGACCGGAGTATAGCAATTGAAGTTAAGCCAGGTTACGAAGGGATATACATGGATTATGGAAGAAAGTTCCTGGAGAGCTTGAAAAAGGTCGCAAGGTGAATCAAATTGGCTTTCATATGGGGAGTACGTTTTTGGTTGCGTTTGATAAGGGAGATAATGGCTTCAATTATAGATGTAACTAAAAGGTGTTTCAACGGAGATATCGACCCTGTTATAATCCCCATCGACTCTATACTCGCAAAGCCAATTTCACAAACAATGCTGGCAAACAGCATAACTTACACGCCTGGCACTGTAACCATCGAGGTAGATGTGCCAGAGAAGCGCCTTTACGTGGGCGCTATCAATCCGAGAACCAGGGGCGAGGTTATCCCATTGGAACCTCACATAGAGAGGTGGCTTGAGAAATGATTGACATCGCCTCAATAACTGCATTGGCTGACTCTGTATTCTTCTGGGGCGCCTTTACATTTATGGTGGCGGTTGCGATAGCCGGTCTTGGCGCACTAAGGCTTGCATTGAAGGGGGAGGCTGTGACCTCTCTTATGGGCGTGAGCGCCCTTACAACAGCAGCAGGCGTCAGCCTCTACATAATTCAGATCATATTTGAAGTTGAGTTTGCTAGGGACACTGCGATAGCACTCCTCGTCTTGGGCGCCGTGGGCACAATAATATTTGCTAGACTATTCAGAATGGAGGAGGGCGAATGATCAGCGAAATATTTGTAATAATCTACGGGCTCGCGGTCATAGCATTTGTTGCATGGAATATAAAGAGGGGCACTTTCATTATAGAACCAAGCAAGCTCATCCCATCACTGATAATAGTTTTTGTCTTGTTGGTCATTCTCCTCGTTTTTAACGGCGTCCCACTTGACACAGCTTTGGGCGCTGTTGGCAAGATTGGTGCCGGCGGAATCATGTTTGCTGGAACGGTGCCTATGATAGGCGCCGCAGTAGGTCTCTTCAGATTTGGGGACGAATATGGTCCAAACATATTCTATGCAAGGAATCACATAACTGGCGTCATAGATACCGTGTCCTCCCTTGTCATGATATTTGGGGGGCTGCTGATTTTCAGGCTCGACCTGGTCGCCGTCGGCTTCTTCTTCTTCGTACTCGTACCTTTCTGTGGAAATGCACTTGCTAATGCCTATTATTATAGCTACCATAGGAGGTTGGAAAAATGATTGAGCTCTCTTCAAGTTTCATAGTAATGGCTTATGTCATGGTAGTTGCAATAACAGTGGGCGCGGTGGCTGCCCTACTCCAAAAAGATCTGCTTAGGGCTGCTTTCATATCGGGCGCAGAGAGCATCGCCCTCGCCTTCTTCTTTCAGGCACTCTTGGCACCAGATCTCGGTTTAACCCAGGCCATTGTGGGCACCGTGCTCCTTCCGGGAATTATAATCCTAGGAATCTTCAAAACAAGGAGGACTGAAGAAGATTGATAGAAGTCACAATACAACTGTTGGGCTTCATTGCGGCTGCCGCGCTTGTGGTCATAGGTATAGCTGGCATGCTCTTCTTGGACAACCTGATCAAAAAAATAATATCATTCACTCTGCTATCTGACGGCGTAAATCTGTTGTTGGTCGCTTTGGGCTACGTGGAGGGGGGCATTGTTCCTATATTGATACCCGGAATGTCTGTTTCAGAATTTGCGGCAAGGGCTGCTCTCGTCTTTCCAGTCGGGATCGTTTTGACCAACATCGTCATAAGCGTTAGCACCACCGCAATCCTGGTCGCCTTGGCGATAATGCTCTACAGGCGCTATGGCACACTTAAGGCCTCAAAGGTGCTAAGGGGTGAGAGGCGATGAGCGCATATCCATCAAACCTTTGGTCAATTCCATTGCTTGTGGTGATCCCAATTCTTGTCGCAGTAGTGGTCAATCTTGTCTACAACAGGGCACGCCTCATAAAGGTCATATCGATAGCCTCTGCCATATGCCTTGCACTTATATCACTAATATCCTCCTATGGGTATCACTGGTTTACGGGACAGCCCGCTCTGCGCCCAGAGACCCTTACGTTCACTTTCGATCCTGGCTTTCCTGCCTGGCGGCTGGCGCTGGAGTTTTATTTTGGTCCCCTCCAGCAGGTGATGATTTTTGTAATGTCCTTGATCCTGATATTTGTGGTTGCTGTTGCCACCAGCGGGCTGACAAAGCGACAAGGTCCATACATGGGTATGATATTCCTTCTCTTCGCATCCGCGGCGATAATAATCATGGTCAATGACTTCTACCATCTGTGGATCGCCGTTGAAATCGGCAGCTTAGTAGTTGCGGGTGTTGTCGTGGGCTCTGGGACAGGCGTGAGTCACAAGGCTGCCCTCAAGTATACCTTCTTCTCCGCCCTCAGTGGTGCTGGTCTCGCAATCGCCCTCGCCCTCATATTGGGCCTTACAGGGTATCCAAACATCTCAGACGCCATAACTTACATTCATTCGGTCAATTTGGGTGAGATGTCTATCATCTTATACGTAGCCTTCGGATTCTTCGTACTTTCATGGATATATGCTGGCGGTCTCGCTCCCATTCACCCACTTAAATCAGAGGTATATGGGGCGTCTTTCCCGCACGGCACAGCTATGCTTCAGACCCAGTCAAAGCTAATGCTCGTAGCCATTGGTATCGTCATGCTGAGAGTCTTCGGCAACCTTCCTTTTGTGAGGGAAGTCATGTTGGCCATAAGCGTCATAACCATGATGCTGGGGGTCGTCATGGCTCTCATCCAGACGGACTTCAGATGGATATTGGCGTACCTTATAGTTAGCCACAGTGGGCTCGTCACTGTTGGGATCTCCCTCGGGACAACTGAAGGACTCGTCGGAGGTATATTTCAGGCTGTAAATGACGTGATTTACATGACAGTACTTTTGCTCTGCTGCGAGGCGCTATACTACTTTGGAGGGAAGACCTCAACTAGGTATTCCTTGGGTTTGGCCAAAAAGGCTCCTTGGCTTGGCATGGCTATCATACTCGGGACTATGGCTGCCTCAGGTATACCTCCGTTCAACGGATTTCAGAGTGAGATCATTCTGATTCAGGCTGCCTTGAAGGCTGGTCTTCCGGAGGTGGCGGCCGTAATCTTGATGGTCTCTGTCACAACATTCATAGCTCTGTTCAGGGCTGTTTACCGGCTATTCCTCAAGCCTCCAGAAACCTCAGAACCTGTTGTAGAAGCTAAGATTCCAAGGTCCCTCTATGTGGGGTTATGGGTCCTTGTTGCCCTCACACTCATTATTGGTATTTATCCCAATATTGTTGTGAGCTTTATAACACCTGTCGCAGAGGCGGTGAGCATCCCATGGTATCTGTAGAAACTTTATTTGATAAGGTTAAGAAATGGATCAGTTCATTCGTAGCGGGCAGAGGTTACACTAACATGATGACGGGATACATGACTGGGGAGCTCCAGTCATTGGTTTTTGCCCTTATCCTCGCTTCCTTCTTCAGGATATTCTCTATACCGTTGGGCATGGTCCTACTTGTCGCAGTCATCGCAGGAATACTCTATTTCGCTCCTCTGATAACGACATTGGAAAGGGAGAGCAGCAACGACCTCAACAGGGTCCTCTTCTGGGTTGTGATCTATTTTGCGGTTATAATTGCGGTTACATTATGGGGGCGGTAATGAATGGATCCATCAGAATTGAGAGGAAAAAGGGGAATAATTGCTGTAATCGCACTCCTAATAATTAGCGTAGGTCTGATGTCCTCTTTGGAAAAGCTTGCTGGAAATGTAAGCCCTGGAGTAAGCAGGATCTACAATATATTGGCCTACCTTGTCGCTCCCAATAATATAGCAACTTGGGTCTACGACTGGCGTGGTTTTGATACATTATTAGAGACTGCGGTTATTTATGTGGGCGCAGTGGTCTCCGCCCTCGCCATAGGCAGGGGCGTTGTCCAAATGAAACACTATTCGGAAGAGGCTCCCGTGACATCTCCGCCCCTAGAGTACCGGACCGAGTCCCTTACAG
>CAZZJY010000001.1:0-4001 GCA_964654895.1 uncultured Nitrososphaerota archaeon | reverse complement strand
GGCATCCGTTGCGCGCCAAAATCGGTTACTCGGTATTTCACATTTTCGATGCTGACTAAAAAAATGCCCGCTTTATGCATAGTTAGAAGGATGGAAAAGTAATTTTCAAACTGATTGAAAATTTTCCCTGCCCCTGCTCTGAACCTTGGCACAGGCTTTGCCTAGGTCAAAAGACGGCTTAGAGGAGATCGCCCATTTGCAGAAAAGCTCCGCGATCTTTCAGAGTGCGTGCTCATTTTCAGCGGGAAGTCAGATGAGGCTTAAAAAAGTTTCCCAATAGCACAATGCAGGCAGATTTGAAAGTCAAAAATGTTAACCAAATACTTATATACAGTTAACAATTTCCCTTTTTTGGTGCCTATGTTGCAGGTCAGAGCCAGGAGCAGGGTGATTGCTTTATCGTCACTATTTGCGGCTTTGACGGCGATTGGCGCTTGGATCTCCATACCGATATTAGTGGTGCCGCTGACTCTCCAGACTTTTTTTGTCTACCTATCAGTTCTAGTATTGAAGAGAAATGCCTTCATAAGTCAGGCGGTTTACATCTTGATGGGGCTCGCGGGCCTGCCGGTTTTTGCAAAGGGCATGTCAGGGTATGGGGTTCTGCTCGGACCGACCGGAGGGTACATACTTGGGTTTCTGGTTGGAAGCTTTGTTTCAGGGCTTTTGCTTGAAGAGTTCAGCGAGAGAGGGTTTTCAAAACCATTGTCTCTGGTGATCTGCGTTTCCATAATATTTGGAATGGGATGGGCTGTGCTCTCCTATTGGTTCATGTGGGACTTCGCTCTTGCGTTTTGGTCTGGAGTCGCCCCGTTTCTGCCGGGGGATGCGCTGAAGGCGGTCTTGGCACTAGTATTGGCAAAGAGGATAGCGGTATGAGGGCACAGTGATACAACAACAATGTAACAATGCAACGAAACAGTAATAAAAAAATTAAAATCCAATAATCTTAATTAAAACGTGTCGGTTCCAAACAAAACTTTTAAGGTATGAAGACTTAATTAAAAATTAAAAATTAAAAAAAGAGGGAAGTTACGGTTTTATTCACTTGGCTATTTTCCTGTACACAAGGATGACAGCGATCACGGCAATTATTATGCCAATGAATGCCAGTGCGTAGAATGCAGGGAGCTGCGCAACTGTTGCCTGGAGCGAGTCGACGCTGGACCTGAGGCTGTTGGCTGTCGACTGGAGCTGCTGGACTGTTGTTGTGAGCGCTGCAAGTTGTGTTATTTGGGTCTTTAGCGAGGCTATCTCAGAGTTTGCGGCAGCGAGGGAGGTATTCAGTGCGTCTACCTCACTAGTGAGGGCAGCGACCTGATCACTCAGGTCCGCGACCTCCTGCTCGAGGGCTGCGATCTTGTCCTCGAGGCTCGTCAGCGTTATTGTTCCCACGTTGGTTGTCCCTGTTGTAGCGGTCACAGTCTCTGTGTGTGTGTAGTAGCCCGTCTTAGTCACCTTCATCGTGTATGTGCCCTCTGATGAGAGGGAGACTGTGAATGAGCCGTCTGATGCTGTTGTAGCAGAGGCTGTCCCAACTGTGACTGTCGCACCAGATACTCCCGCACCAGCGGAGTCTACGACCTTACCGGTCACCGCTATCCTCAGCTGGATCGTTATGGTCTTTGTCACACTCTGGGATCCCATGAAAGCCTTGACGGTGTATGTCCCGAGGATCCACTGCCCCGTTGGCATCGTGGACGGGGTCTTGAATGATGTGGTGTAGGAGCCGTCTGAGCCAGATGTTACATAGGTAATGTCGACGAGCTGGTTGTTCGGGTTCAAAAGCTGGATTGTCACATCGGTATTCGCGACAGCGGTCCCTGTGACCACAATAGTGTCACCGGGAGCGTAGGAGTCGGCGTTTGTCGTCACCGTCAGGGTTGCTGCCATCACAGGTGTGGCGATGAGGCAGAGTACCAAGAAAAAGGGAAGGGAGAGGGTTCTGGTCCGCATCGCTTGTCACCCTCTACGAGACCGTCAGCGTCATCGTCTGTATGTCAGAGTATGGCGTTGGCTCTGCTAGAGTCTTAACGACTAGTACCTCAACTGTGTACGTGCCAGCTGCAGAAGGTGTCCACGAGACACCTGGCGTAAGTTCCTGTCCTGGCGTGAGTGTGCCAGTTACCCAGCTGATGGCTATCGTTACACCAGCAGAGTCCTTCACCTTGAAGATCGCTGTGAATGTCTTTGAGACAACATCCACGTTCTTCACTGTAGCCTGCAGACCTATAGCCTGTCCGACTGTGCCTGCAGTCATCTCAGCACCTGTGTTGGGGTCGACGAACTTCTGTGCGCTCGCCGGGACCGGTCTGGCTACTGGAACGCCTACTACTGCAGAAGTCTTCACCGTTTGGGCAGTAGTGTTGGTGGAGCTGTAAGTTGATGGATAGGTGTCGCTGTATTCTGCATATAGAATATCTCCTGCTTTAGCGTAAATCTTACCGGCCTCTCCGAGGGATGACGAGATCTGGATAGTTACTGAGAAAACGCCAGAATTGACATCGGTCTCAAGCGCGTTTACCGTTGTACCGATCGGATCTGATGTGGAGGTTACAGTCACCGATATCTGTTGCTTTGTGGTGGAGTCCGTGTTGAGGTCGTTGTCCGTTATAGTAATAGTTGCGAGGTCACCCACATTGTAGTAAGCCTTCCCAAACTCTATTGTGCCAGTCTTGGCGGCGACTGTCACGGTCTTGGAGACGTACACGGAGCTGCCGCTGGCATCCTTTTCATCCAAGTAGAAGAACTGGATGCTCTTGCCGATGTCACTTACGGTAGTGGGTAATGTGCCCTCAAATATGCCAGTGTTCACGCCAGTCTCCGTCAAAGGAAGTGAGAATGAGCCAGCAACGCCAGATATCTTGTAAGAAATCGTAACGGAGTCTTTCGTGGTCATGTCTGTGTTGAGATCGGGGTCGACCACGCGGACTGTTATTTTCGTGAATGGACCGTACTCATCTTTGTCTGTTGTAATGTTCCCTGAGAAGCTCGGCACACTCACAGTTGCAGTGTAGGACTGGTTGGTATAGGAGCTCATCTGGTTTGTTATGAAAGACGGTGTGGTATCGACATATGTCAGCTTTATTGTACTTCCAGGAGCTACAAGGAGATCTTTGCCGATCGTCACCGTGTAGGTGAATACGCCTGTGGATATATCGGTCTCCTTAAAGTACCAAGTTGTAGGCGTGGTTGATGTGGAGCCTGCCGGCGTGTATTCGACGGATACGCCTAGATTCTCCGCTTCGGCACAATCTCTGTTAGCATCCGGATCGTTGAGCGTGAACTTAATGGTCGCCCCTACGTAGGCGCTCGTGGCGTTTGCCTCGATCGAAGCATCTGTATTCCTGATATCAGCTGTAGCATTCACCCACTTGTTTGCGCTCGCGTCCCAATACATTACCTTTATTGTGCCTCCGATAATGTCAGGAGATGTGCGTTGTGACATCACGTAGGTATAGGTGAAGGTATAGGTTGCAGGACCAGTCTCCACAAGATTGAATAGACCAGTCATAGTAGGAACCTGTGTGCCGTTCGCGAAGTAAACAGTGACATTCAAGGCATTACTCAGAGTATCTGTGGTTGAGGATGTGCCCTCGTCTGGGTCATAGACGGTTATCTTCACCTTCACAGGCCCGTCCCTAGGTGCAGGATACGTTGTCCTGTCCAAGGTAACGCTGGAGGCTGGAACGCCGATTGTGAAGGTCGCTGAAGACTCGGCGCCGTTTATCAGGTCGTACCATATGACCTTAATGGTGTCACCATCACTGAGGGCTCCTCCCGCAGTAGTGTTAATTTTGGAGAGTGGAAGGTTTGCAACAAAGACACCGGTGTTTGTCCCAGTCTCCACGAAGTTGAGCGTCAGACCACCCGTCGCATTGGCGTATTCGTCGTTGACCTTCACCGAGAAGTTCCCAACCTTCTCACCGCCCACGGATGCCTGTATGTTGTTGATTAGTGCATTCGAGGCAACGCTTATTGTGTATATGTTGTAGGAGGAG